>JBAZOA010000031.1:0-14352 GCA_041648935.1 Candidatus Omnitrophota bacterium
TGGAAAATGTTCAAGCCCTATGTGTATGAGACCGTTCAAGAAAGTACCTGGGGCCAGGACCACTGTCTTTGATCTCAGGGATCTGCCATCCTCCAAAATCACGCCTTTTATTGTCCTGCCACTTAATATCAACTTCCTGACAGAGCCTTTCAGGACCTCAAGGCCTTTCTCCTTTTTAATTGCCCCTGTCATGTATTCTATGTAGAGGGCCCTGTCTATCTGCGCCCTTGACGACCATACGGCGGGCCCCCTGCTCTTATTCAAGATCCTAAATTGTATGCCGCACGCGTCAGCCGCCTTTGCCATCTCCCCGCCTAAAGCGTCTATTTCTTTGACGAGCTGGCCCTTCCCAATGCCGCCTATGGCCGGGTTACAGGACATGTAACCTATTTTTTCCGGATCGATTGTAACGAGAAGCGTCTTTGACCCCATCCTGGCCGAGGCGAGAGACGCCTCTATGCCCGCGTGACCCGCGCCGACAACTATCACGTCATAAACCTTGCTCATTTTAATTTCCTTTTATCAGCTGATCGATTGCCTCTTCGAGGGATCGTTCCATTGCGAGCTTGCCGCTCGCGGACAGATAACGCATTATACTTTCCTTGAAGGCGGTGTCAAGCCATTTCAGGTGGGGAAACCCGACCATGCCGCCTATCTCAAATTCAAAATCCTCATATGGGAGCTGCTCGCCTATCATAAAAAATAACATCCTCAGGCGGAACGATTCTTTCAGCAGGGCGTTGGAAAGACGGACCGACATCTCCCCATTCACCTTCTCCAAATCTTTTAACTTAACATTCGCCTTTAAATCTATATCTTTAGACAAGATCCTCACGCTGTCAAAAAGGACCTCGTTATCTTTGCGAGAGACGAATATCCTTGAAAAAAGACTATCAAAATATACTTCTTTTAGCGAGGGTATGCTCAAGAAATCCGATATCATCCCCATGAGTTTCGCGGATTTTATATAGCCGTCCGATATGTCTATGTCCCCGGAAAAACAAAGGTCTGACCTGCTGTTAAAAACCCCTTTGCCGCTGAGGACCCCGCCGGATTCATAATTAAGGCGCAGTGTCTTGACCAGTTCGGCCACGTCGAACCCATAAAATTTAAAATCCAGCATTAATTTGGGCGGCGCCTTGTAAAAATCCAGATAGCCGTTACCCTTCAGCGAACCCTTGCACCCGGACATGCCTAAATCAACCGCGTAAAGCCTGGTGCCGTCAGGATACACCAGGGCGCTGAAATCCGACAACCCTATATTCATCTCCAACCCCGGGGCGTCTGTCTCGTATATGATGTCCTTGGCCTTCAGCGAAACCAACACATTTTTCTTGTTTTCTATCACCCTTTCCGAAAAATCGCCCTGCAGGTCAACCACGGAAATCTTCGCGTTATATGTCTTCCTCGGGTTCACGGACAAAAGCTTCTGCGTCTGAAATGATGTCCTGCCTTTTACGGACCTGCCCTCCTTGTATCCGGAAAACGATATCTCGAAATTCATGGGATTGAAAGGCCTCAGCGAGACGATCTGGCCGGGATAAGATATCATGTTAAACTCCACGCGGGGATCCTTAAAATCGACCACCTTACATTTTACCCCTATCGGGAAATCGTTAAGGAAACAACCGAGGTCATCTATAACAAATTCGTTCTTTGACAGCCTGAGATTACAGTAAAAATTATCGACTCTTAAAACGCCCGGCAGGTACGGAAGGCTGGTCCTGAACTCATCCAGATTTATCGACCAGCTTGGTTCCCTGATATTTCCCTTTACGCGCAGAATGAAATTCCTGACGGACTTGATAAAGAATTTTGACGCGAGGTACGCCTTTTCCTGCAGGTCAGGCTCTTTTAATCTGAGGCTCAGATTCACTTCTGGCCGGGCTGTCTTATAATTTTTTACGCTCCCGCCGGCCTCCAGCTTTAACGAGCCGGGGTCCAAAAGCAGCCTGTCTATGAACAGCATGTCGTCCATAAAAGAACCCTCTAGCCTGTATCTCAAGATATCGATCAGATCCGCCGGCGCTACGCTGTCGAAGATCCTATAGTTCAATTTAGATTTTTTGAGGTCTATCAAACCGCGCGAATAAACTCTGTTATTGTTTTTTAATAAAAACCAGGCATCCAGATTCACGTAACTGGCGTCCGGAAACACTATCCTGCTGGATTTTAACTTTAACAGGAAATTTTTCCCCGGCCGCGCCACGGACCGCTCTAGATTGACAAGCGGACCTTTTACCCCGAACAGATCCTTTGCGTCGGGCAAAAAAATAGGCTCTGACAAGGAAACCCTGGATATCACGACGGAGCGCGTCAATATCGATTCTATTATCCCTATTCCCACGTGACATCTTTTTACATAGGCGTACTGGATATGCCCGTCTTTGTTGTCTACGCTGATATCATGAAACACCAGCTCTCCGTAAGGCAGGAAACTGATATTATTGATCCTGACCCTCTTGTCCAGGGACTGACTCATGTTTTTTTCCGCGAAGGCCTTGATCTTTGAGAACTGTCTTGTGAAAATAAGCGGGAGATTGAAAAGGAGGAGCGCTGCGCCTATTATGAATATTAATAGAAATGCTCTATTGCGCGATCTTGATAAAGATTTGGCCATTTCTGTATACTTCTATAATATCCAGATAATACCGTATCTCGAAACTATTCCCAAAAACGCTCTTATATGAAAATTCCTTGTATTCCGAAAAGAGAAGGAACACGGGCTTTGAAAAAAACTCTTTTTTCATGCCGTCTACCATGGCCTTATCTTCTTCCGTGGGCCTGGCGATGGTTTCCGCGATATTCAACAAATAAGCCCTGGCGAAAATACCGGCATCTGAATCCGGATACCGCCTGATGTAGTCCGAGAAGGCCTCGATGGCCTCATAATGCATGTTGCTGTTATAAAAATACTCTCCCGTGCCGAACATGGCCCTCTGTGTGTATTTCGTGCCAGGATAGTCCCTGACAATCGCGCGGAATTGCATGAAGGCATAATCATACTGCTTTTCTTTGATCGCCTTTATCGCCTTGGCGTACAACACCCCGCCGCCGGAGGCATAAAGGTTCCCCGCGTGGAAAATAAAGACGCAAAACACTGCCAATAGACAAATACCGGCTATTTTTCTCTTCATATCTTACATATAATATATACTAAGTTGACAAAAGAAGCAATACTCCTTTTGTCAACTTAGACGAGATTATTTTCGGCGAGGCACTCGCCGTTCCAGCAATAAGTACAGAGTTTTTCGCGCGGGAGGCCGATGGCCTTTATCATGTCGCCCAAGGTCTGATAACGCAGGGTAGTGACGCCCAGATCTTTCCTAATCCATTCCACCATCTTCTGATATTTCTTTGTGGAGGGGTCTATGTATTCCGACACATCCTGAACGTCTTCGCCATCAATGGCTTTTATGGCCTTTCTGGCCGCCAGTTCGTTTATGGACCTGGTTGAGAGGCAGAATTTACACGGATACATCAGGGGAGGACAGGCGGGCCTGACGTGAATCTCCTTGGCGCCGTTGTCCCATAATTTCTGAACCGTGAAGCTTTTAAGCTGGGTGCCGCGCACTATAGAATCTTCGCACACGACAATCCTCTTGCCCTCTATGACTTCTTTGACGGGTATCAGTTTCATCTTCGCTATGTGGTCGCGTATCTCCTGAACCGGCGGAATATAGCTTCTGCCGTATCCCGGCGTGTATTTCACGAGAGGCCTGCGATACGGCTTTTTTGATTCCATGGCGTAACCAATGGCGTGGGCTATGCCTGAATCAGGCACGCCTGAAACCAGATCCACCTCGATATCTTTGTCATGCCTGGCAAGACATGCCCCGCAGCGCTCTCTCACCATCTCCACGTTTATGCCTTCATAACTGGAGGCTGGAAAACCAGTATATATCCATAGGAATGAACATATCTGATTGGTGTCTCTGGGTCCGCGTATCTGCTTCAAACCGTTTTCATTTATAAGGACAATCTCTCCGGGCAAGAGATATTTTTGAATTTTAAACCTGAGGTTCGGAAAGGCGCTTGTCTCTGACGCGACAGCGATCTCTTCCCCTCTTTTTCCTATTACAAGAGGTGTATACCCAAATCTGTCTCTCGCGGCGTATATGCCGTCCTTGCACAACAACAGGAGAGAACACGACCCGACTATCTTGGAAAACACGAGCTCTATGCCGCTCACTACATCCTCACCCATGCTTATGAGCTTGGCGACGACCTCCACGGTATTGAAAGAACCGTCCTCTGTCTCGCTGAAAGAACAATTCTGTTTGTGCAATTCCTTTATAAGCGCGCCTGTATTCTCAATAAGGCCTGTCGCGCACAGCGCGAAGGACCCGAATTTTGTGTTGAGAAACATCGGCTGCGCGTCTGAGTCGCTTATAACGCCGATGCCGATCCTGCCTTCTATCTCCTTATAATCATCCCCGAATTTTGACTTGAACTGACTCTGCGATATGTCATGTATCTGCCTGTAGATCCTCTTCCCGTGCAGCACCGCTATGCCGCCGTACTGCGTCCCCAGGTGCGACTGATAATCAACCCCGTAGAATAACTCATTACAGCAATTTTTCTCGGATACTATTCCAAAGACACCGCTCATTTAAAACCTCCTCAGAAATTAAAAAACAAGCTCGACGACGGTATGGCGTCTGTCGTGAAATTTATGCCCAATTTCCTAAGACCGGCCTCGTCGCCGGGCGTGGGGAGATGCGTGCTGTGAAGCTCACACCCGCTCAAGTCGCTGAGCTTCGCGACCGCCTTCTTTGCGTTGACGTCCGCGTGGGCGCTTATCGACAACGCCACCAGTATCTCGTCAAGGTTCAAGCTCTCGGAAGACATGGAAAGTATGTCTTTTTTTAACTGGGACAGATCGTTCAAGACCTCTGGTTTCAGTATGTGCGCGTCGTTTCCTATGCCGGCCAGGTGTTTCACCGCGTTGATGACGGCGCTCGAGGCGGCGTGCATCAATGGAGAATTTTTCCCGGTCACTATCTTACCGTCGCTGAGCTCAATCGCCGCGCCGCAATAATAACCCTTATTGCCCTTGCCCGCCTCCCTGCAGTCTTCGGCCGCTGAACGCGCGGGCAATACCACGGCCCTGTCTTCCGGCCTGGCGCCTGATTTTTTCATTATCGACTTCGCCCTCTCGAATTCCTTCTTCGTGCCCGACCCTGTCGCGAACTCCAGATTATGCCTGAAGAACCTGCGTATTATCTCCTCTTTGGCGGCCATCCGGGCCGCGGCATCGTCTACTATGCCAAAACCCGCCCTGTTGACGCCCATGTCCGTAGGGGAATTATAATAACTATCGGCTGATTCCGTTATCTTGTATATTATATTTTTCAATATGGGAAAGGCCTCCACATCACGGTTATAATTTATGGTCTCTTTCCCGTAGGCGCTTAAATGGTGAGGGTCGATCAGGTTAAAATCCCCCAGGTCAACGGTCGCGGCCTCGTAAGCTATGTTGACAGGATGGTCAAGCGGGAGATTCCATATGGGAAACGTCTCGAATTTCGCGTACCCTGACTTTATCCCTTTTTTATGGTCGTGGTACAGCTGAGAAAGACAGGTGCTTAGCTTGCCGCTGCCCGGGCCGGGCGCCGTCACGATAACTATCGGCTTACGCGTCTCGATGTAATCGTTTTTCCCGTAACCGGAAGGACTGACTATCTTTTCCACATTCGACGGATAACCGTTTATATTATAGTGCTTATATACCTTTATATCCGATTTTTCCAGCTTTCTGGCAAACTTGATCACGGACGGCTCGTCATCAAACCTCGTGACCACGACAGACTTCACGTCAAGGCTCCACGCCCTGAGGTCGTCTATCAATTTCAGGGTCGCCAGGTCATAAGTTATGCCGAAATCACCCCTGACCCTGCCGTGTTCTATGTCTTTGGCGTATACCGTTATGACTATCTCGGCGTAATCCTTTAATTTTTCCAAGAGGCGCATCTTGACATTGGGATCATAACCGGGCAGGACCCTCGCGGCGTGATAATCAAAACATATCTTCCCGCCGAATTCCAAATAGAGCTTATTGTCGAATCTCCTGACCCTGCTCAATATCTCTCTTGTCTGCTCTTCAAGATATTTCTCGTTATCGAAACAGGGTTTTTTTGTGACGACTCGTTTGAACATCAGCTTATTTCCTTATGATACTCCTGCAGAGACTTCGCGGCGGGCTTATTCTCGATATACGATTTTATTCCCTCAGCCGCCGCCAGGGCCGCCGCCGTTGTGGTAATGTACGGAATCTTATATTTTATGGCGGCCTTTCTGATATAAGAATCGTCGTAGGCCGCGCTCTTTCCCGCGGGCGTGTTTATTATAAGATCCACCTCTTTGTTGTGAATCGCGTCTACTATGTTCGGCCTGCCCTCGTTCATCTTCTTGATTACCTCCGCCTGGATGCCGTTCTTCTCAAGGAATTTCCTGGTGCCCTCCGTGGCCGCGATCCTGAACCCGAGCTCCTTGAACTTCATGGCGGCGTCCACGATCTTTTTTTTCTTATCCTTGTCCGTGAGTGTTATCAGGACAGTCCCCTTCACCGGCAACCTGGAGCCGGCCGCCTCTTCCGCCTTGAAATACGCCAGCCCGAAAGAATCAGCCATGCCAAGTACCTCGCCTGTCGAGCGCATCTCAGGACCCAGCACGGGATCGACCTCAGGGAACATGTTAAAAGGAAAGACGGATTCCTTGACCCCGAAATGACCGTATTTCTTCCCCGTCAGCTTCATGTCTTTTAATTTCCTGCCCAGCATGAGCTCTGTGGCTATCCTCGCCATGGAAACCCCTGTTACCTTTGACACCAGAGGCACCGTCCTGGACGCCCTGGGATTCGCCTCCAGCACGTAGACCTTGTCGTCCGCGATGGCGTATTGTATATTCATGAGCCCCATCACCTTTAATTCCTTCGCGATCTTCTCCGTGTATTCCATTATGGTATCGATGTGCTTTTTCGGTATTGTCCTCGGCGGTATGACGCAGGCCGAATCCCCGGAATGTATCCCGGCCTCCTCTATGTGCTCCATTATGGACGGGATGAACACGTCTTCTCCGTCGGATATCGCGTCCGCCTCTGTCTCGACAGCGTCCTCTAAAAACTTATCTATCAGTATTGGCCTGTCGGGGGTCACGTCAACGGCGGCCTTCACGTAATTCATCAGCATCTCCTCGTCGTAAATAATCTCCATCGCCCTGCCACCCAATACATAAGAAGGCCTGACCATCAAAGGATACCCTATTTTCCCGGCCACCTTTATCGCGTCTTCCATGCTGCTGGCCATCCCGCTTTCAGGCTGAGGTATGCCCAGTTTTTTCATCGCCCTGTTAAACCTGTCCCTGTCCTCGGCGAGGTCTATGCTTTCCGTAGAGGTCCCCAGGATCTTGACGCCCGCCTCTTCCAGCTCTTTCGCGAGATTAAGAGGCGTCTGGCCCCCAAACTGCACTATGGCGCCTTCGGGTTTTTCTTTATTGTAAATACTGAGCACGTCCTCTACTGTCAGCGGCTCAAAATACAGCTTATCGGACGTGTCATAATCGGTTGATACGGTTTCCGGGTTACAGTTCACCATTATGCTCTCATAACCCATATCTCTCAAGGTAAAAGACGCGTGAGAACAGCAGTAATCGAATTCTATGCCCTGGCCTATCCTGTTCGGCCCGCCCCCGAGTATCATGATCTTCTTTTTGTCGCTCACCTTCACCTTGTCCGTGGCGTTATACGTTGAAAAGTAATACGCCGCGTCCGCGCCGCTCACCGGCACGGCCTCCCAGGCCTCTGTCTTTCCAATCTTCACGCGCTGCTGACGTATTTTAGTCTCTGAAACCCCGATCATCTTCGCCAGATACCTGTCTGAAAACCCATCTTCTTTCGCCTTTATCAATAATTTTTCCGGAAGGGCCTTTCCTTTATATCTCAATATCTCTTCCTCAAGCTCCACGAGTTCTTTCATCTGTTTTATGAAATAACGGTGTATCCTTGTCTTCTCGTATAATTCCTCAACGCCCGCGCCCTTGCGGATCGCCTCGTACATTATGAACTGCCTTTCAGACGTGGGATACGCCAATAGATTCCTTAACTCGTCCAGAGACAGCGAATTGAAATTTTTCGCGAAACCCAGACCATATCTGCCTATCTCCAGGCTCCTTATGGCCTTTTGCAGCGCCTCCTTGTAGGTCTTGCCTATGCTCATCACCTCGCCGACAGACCTCATCTGAGTGCCAAGATGGTCCTCTATGTTTCTGAATTTTTCAAACGCCCACCGGGCGAATTTTATAACCACGTAATCGCCTGACGGCGTATATTTGTCCAGTGTCCCGTCTCTCCAGTATGGGATGTCTTTCAGATCGTCCCCGCCCGCCAGCCGCGACGAGACATACGCTATGGGAAATCCCGTTGCCTTTGACGCGAGCGCGGATGAACGCGATGTCCTTGGATTAATCTCTATAACGACTACCCTGTCATCCGCCGGATTGTGGGCGAATTGTACGTTTGTCCCGCCTATGACGCCTATCGCGTCGACTATCTTATATGAATAATCCTGCAATCTTTTTTGAAGGTCCTGTTTTACCGTCAGCATGGGCGCCGCGCAGAACGAATCGCCCGTATGAATGCCCATGGGATCTATGTTTTCTATAAAACACACCGTGATCTTGTTTGATTTTGAATCCCTGACAACCTCCAGCTCCAATTCTTCCCAGCCAAGCACTGACTCTTCTATAAGGATCTGCCCTATCAGGCTCGCCGAGATCCCGCGCGAGGCGATTGTTTCCAATTCCTGATCGTTATAAACCGCTCCGCCGCCGGTCCCGCCAAGCGTGTATGCCGGCCGTACGATTACAGGATAACCGAGTTTGCGGGCTATCTTCAGCGCGTCCTCGACTGAATACGCGGGTTCACTATAAGGCATGGGGATATCCAGTTTTTTCATGGCCTCTTTAAAGGCAATCCTGTCTTCGCCTCTTTCAATGGCGTCCGCCTGGACCCCTATTATCCTCACGCCGTATTTTTTCAAAACCCCTTTTTTCTCCAATTCGCTGGATAGATTAAGGCCTGTCTGGCCGCCCAGATTAGGCAGGAGGGCGTCCGGCCTTTCTTTTTCAATTATATTCGCGAGCGATTCCACTGTCAGCGGCTCAACATAAGTAAAATCAGCCATTCCGGGATCCGTCATGATAGTGGCCGGATTTGAATTCACCAGCACTATTTTATAGCCCGACCTTCTCAGCGCCTTGCAGGCCTGCGTACCCGAATAATCAAACTCGCACGCCTGGCCTATTATGATAGGCCCTGAACCGATGATTAAAACCTTATTGATGTCTTTGATTTTCGGCATAATTTTTACTCCCAATCTGCTTATTTAATAGGCATCCCGGCCCAAAAAAAAGACGTTCCGGTTTACTGTAAAACCTCTAGAACGTCTTTGTTCAAGTCTAACACGACCATTGTATCTCTAGCCCAATGCGTATTATCCATAATCAGGCCTAATACGTCAAGCAAAATCTGCTACGCGGTCTTTAAGAAATGCGTCAGCTTTTCCAGTTCTATGGAAAGGTCTATGTTCAGGAGCTGGACGCTCGGCTGGGCCTTCGGCCTTATCGGCGCGAAATTCAAGATAGCCTTTATCCCCGCGTTAACCAATATATCTATAACGCGCTGCGCGTCTTCCTGCGGCACGGCGACTATGGCTATGTCTATCTTGTTGGATCTTACCGCTGACTTAAGGTCGGAAATGTCTCTTATCCTGATCCCCTGATGCGTCTTATTTATCTTTTTCTTGTCGTTATCAAACGCGTATCTTATATTAAAGCCCTGGTTCTTGAAACCCTTGTACGCCAATAGCGCGGAACCCAGGTTGCCGGCCCCTATCAGCGCGACATCCCAGGCCTTGTCCTTTCCGAGTATTTCGCTCAGCTTCTGTTTGAGGCCCTCTACCTGGTAACCGCGGCCCGGCGTCCCGAATTGACCGAAATAAGTAAGGTCTTTCCTTATCTGGGCCGCGCTGCAGCCCGTTATCGACGATAATTCCTCAGAAGATATCGAACCCGGGCCCCTCTGCGATAAAAGCGCCCTGTAATAAATCGATATCCTGGGTATGATCGGCGGCGGGATTTTCATGACCAGCGCTACTGCACGGCCTCTACGCTTTTTATCTCAGGTACGTCTTTCTTCAAGGCCCTTCCGACCCCTTCCCTGAGCGTCATCTGCGCCATTGGACAAGAACCGCACGCGCCTTTCAAACGCACCTTCACAACGCCATCCACTATATCCACCAGCTCAACATCCCCCCCGTCTCTCTGCAGAAACGGCCGTATCTTCTCTATCGCCTTCTCGACTTTTTCCCTCATAACCCCTCTCCTTTTTGACTCCTTAGTTGACACATGAGTAATACTCCTTTTGTCAACTTAGTTGGTACAAAAGTTACAAAAATAACATAAATTTGTACCTTTTGTAACTACCTTGTTATTCTACCGGCCTCTCCTTTAATGATTTAAAACTAATGCCTGATTCAGGGCCCGGTATCGCGGCGACAGGCTCTGTAAGCAAAAACTTCCCCGCTTTAATCCAGGCCTTTAACGTGTCGGCTATCTCAACCGCCTTCGAATAACTTGAAAGAGCGCCCACAGGCACTTCTTTGCCTTTCACCTGGATCTTGCCGCTCTTCAATTGGGCATAATTGACTTCCCCAAGGCTCCCGGGCTTGCAATTCGGGTAAGAATCACTGTAGTCTATTATCTGTGTCCAAATCTCCTCATCCTTGACGGCCGTGAATTTACATATCTCCTCGTTCAGAATAGGTATTGGCACCCCTATGCCTAATGTCAGAGTAACGCCATAACCCTGGAATGTCGTGCCAACCAAATAATCAGGCGACATGTTTTTCAAATCTCCTATCACGCTCAGGGTCCCTGCCGGAGCCTGCGGCACGCCGTTCTCTTTCCGTTTTACAGTAGGCGAATGCTGCGTCCCCTGCCATGCCACATACCCTATGCCTCCGCCTAAAAAAATCTTGGTGCCCATGCCTATTGTCTTATAATATGGATCATTCAATAATGGCGACATCTGGCCGGCGGAACAATAATAGGCATTGCCTATATTAGGCCGTAACGCGCCCATGTAAGTGTAAATCATCCTGTCAGAAAGATTCACGGCGCAATTATAATTCTGATAAGCGTTCCTAATATTGAAAAGGACCGCCTCATTGAGGTCCTTTATATTAAGCCAGGTGTCTATTTTCTTGCGGGGGTAACAATCCGTGCCGTAAGCGGAGCCAACCAGCCGCACGTCTTTTCCAGCCACCAGCTCCTGTATCACGTGGCCGCCGCCATACTTGAATTCGCCTGGATATACCTTATTCCTTGGATCGTCGTCCGGCAAGGCGGTCGCGCCTAAAAACAAATCCACCGCGGCAAGCCCCGTATACACAGGCACATCATTTATTGTAACATGGCCCCCTCCGAGCTTTATTCTCGGCTTTGAATGCCCGACGTTGAAATAAACGCCGGAGGAACACATCGGGCCAAAGGTACCGGTGGTAACAACATCTACCTTTTCCGCCGCTTTTTTCAGGCCGTCTCTCTCTACGATATCAATGATCTCCTCGGCGGTGGCCACTACCACCTCGCCTTTTTTAATCTTCTCGTTTATTTCCTTGATTGTCTTCGCCATGTTAACTCCTCCTCATTCAAATAATTCCGCGCTCAGATACCTTTCTCCGGTATCGGGCAATATCGCCACTATCATCTTGCCTTTATTTTCAGGCCTTTTAGCCACTTCAATGGCCCCAAAAACACTCGCTCCACTTGATATGCCAACCAGTATTCCTTCTTCCCGCGCCAGGCGCTTCGCGGTATTTATCGCTTCTTCATTCCTCACCTTGATAATCTCGTCTATCAAATTTTTATCCAGCACATCCGGCACAAAACCCGCTCCTATGCCTTGAATCTTATGCGGCCCGGGCCCGCCCCCTGAAAGGACAGGGGAATCAAAGGGTTCTATGGCCACTGTTTTAAATCCCGATTTTCTTTTTTTAATAACCTGGCTGATGCCTGTCAGCGTGCCGCCTGTACCGACCCCGGCCACCAAAATATCTATTTTTCCATCTGTATCATCCCATATCTCTTCCGCTGTCGTCTCCCTGTGAATCTTTGGATTCGCCGGGTTTTTAAACTGCTGCGGCATGAAGGCGTCTTTATTTTCCGCGGCGAGCGCCTCCGCCTTTTCAACGGCACCCCTCATGCCTTTAGCGCCAGGCGTCAATATAATCTCGGCGCCGAACGATTTCAGGATCTTCCGCCTTTCGACGCTCATTGTGTCGGGCATTGTTATTATGAGCCTGTAACCCCTGGCCGCCGCTATCAAAGCGAGCGCTATGCCTGTATTGCCGCTTGTCGGCTCTATTATCACGCCCCCGGGCTTCAGGACGCCTCTTTCTTCGGCATCCCGTATCATTGAGAAACCGATTCTGTCTTTTATGCTGCCGCCGGGATTAAACGATTCCAGCTTCACGACAATATCGGCGCCGGCGCCTTTCGCTATCTTGTTCAGGCGCAGCAAAGGCGTGTTACCTATAAGCCCTGTCACATCATCATGGATATTCGGCATAACTCACCTCAAATATAATAAGATGCTGTTACATTATTATTCTTCGCGTTTTCCGCCCTCCTGACAAGCTCCGCGAATGTTACGGTATCCACGACAAGAGAAGTCGCGGTATACACCTGACTCCAAATTTCCTTGAACACGCAATGCGGAAAATCCCCGCACTTTTCATAACTTTTCTTACCCGCGCACGCGACCGGCTCTATCGGCCCGTCTAAAAATCTTATGGCCTCGCCAACTGTGATGCTCTCAGGCGGCCTTGATAAAAAATAACCGCCTTCTGTGCCGCGCTTGCTGTCCACGAACCCGCCTTTTTTCAAGGATAAAAGCACCTGTTCCAGGAATTTTTTAGGTATATCGCCCTTTTTGGCAAGCTGCTCTATCGACACTACACCTTTATTATAATTCAGCGCTAACTCCAAAAGGGTTTTTAACCCATAATCGCCTTTATATGTAATCTTCATGACCTGCTCCTAATCTCTATAAATATGATTAACTTAGTAGTGATTATACCACATCAAAAGAGTTTGTCAAGAAAAATCCCCTTCTAAGTTGACACCCAAGCAATACTCCTTTTGTCAACTTGCTAGCTATGAATTAGATGCGCGCGGATGAAATAAGTGACTCTGAGGCAGGATTTACCATAATCTCTCTCCATTCTTCCAAAGGCAGGACCTTATAAGAAACCTTTACTTCTTTTCTCTTGGCGTCAGAATACCGCGCCATGATAACCGCCGCCTTTTCTATGTCTTTCTCTTCGGTTACGCCTCTGGCCAGGCCCACGGCACTTGGGATATCCAATACGTCAAAGACATGATCGCCCGGCCTTGCTAAAGACAACAGAGCATTATTATCCTTTTCATCCCGGCCTACCATTAATTTTAACTTATCGGATATCCGGAAATGCCTGCCTGTCTTTAATAATTTCAAATCGCCGGCGTCAACACCGCTATTATATTTTAAAAGATCTCTGAGCCTGTTCGAAAAACCGGCGTCTGTCAAAAGACACCCGCCGCTTGGATTCGGATAATCGTTTACCCCGAGTTTTTTTGCCAGCCCGATCTGTTTATCTCTCTTGCGCCCTTTTATGTCCAAAAACTTTTCTCTGTCTACAACGCCTTTTTTCTCCGGAGCGGTCGGCTCCAACAATTTCGCCGACAGGGGCCTCACTATCAAACCGCCCAGGCCGGATTTTTTATCTATCAATAAAAGCGCGTCTTTTCTCTGCGACATGGGCCTCTCGCCAATCACCTCTCCGGTCACTATAAAAGACGCCCCCATCTTATCCATCACTTCTTTCGCCTTTTTCAAAGTCATGATCCTACAGTCAATACACGGGTTCATGTTCCTGCCCATGCCGTGTTTCGGGTCTCTTATCAATTCAAGCTGATCCTGGGCGATGTCTATTATTGTTATCGGCACGCCAAGCGCCTCGGCCCTCTTTCGCATCATTTCCTCGTTGTGCCGCGCGTCTCCCTGATTGAATACCGAGGAAAAATACAGCGCGTGCGCGTCCACACCCTGCTCCAGCATTAACTTGATCGCCAGTATGCTGTCCAACCCGCCGGAAAATAATACAACCGCTTTTTTATTCACGCTCTTTTGGCCCCATTCGACCCCAGTAGGGGAGGTTTAAACCTCCCCTACTGGGTTTTGTCTTTAAGCTTATCCAAATACTCTTTTATCTTCTTCTCGTATCCCTGTTCCGTGGGCTCGTAATACTTTCT
>JBAZOA010000032.1:0-14066 GCA_041648935.1 Candidatus Omnitrophota bacterium
CTGATATTGCCCGAGGTTTCCAAAAAGGAGGCCATGAAGACGGCCGAGGGCCTGCGCAAGGCCATAAAGAAAGAGCCGATAATGCTGCGCAGGACCAAGACGCATGTGACCGTTTCCATAGGCGTGGCGAGTTTTCCTGAAGACGCGAAGGTCCATGATGAGCTCATATTAAAGGCGGACGACAGGCTTTACAGGGCAAAGAGAGAGGGCCGGGACAGGGTGGCGGGTTGACATGAAATATTTCATTTATTTTATAATCTCCGCGGCGCTTTTATTCGTCAGTTACAGGACGAACGCCGCCAGGTCTTTCGCGGCTTCTTTTTCAGCGGGCGTCATTATTTTTATAATCAACGCGAGGGGGTCTCTTTACGAGTCAATAGTGTTTGCCTTGTTTTTCAACGCCCTGCCTTTTATCGCGGGAAGGTTTAAAAGCGTCTTTAACGTCTGGAAGGCCGGGATGAGGGACCGGCTGGAAGGCGTCAGGAGGTCTTATGACGAGATCGTCGCCAAGGACAAACAGCAGATAGAGATAAATCTGGAACTGGAAAGAAAATTATCGCAGATCCTGTCTTTATACGAGGTCTCCAAAGACATGTCGAGCTGTCTCTCGCCGGAAGACATCTTCAATGTTTTTTCCTCAGCGCTGAAGAAATCGTTCAGGTTCAGGGCGTCAAGGATAGCGCTTTTGAAAGAAGAGGACAATTCCGTGGGCGCCGTTTATAAGATCGAGCTTGGCCGTTCAGTGGCGAAGGCGGTGCCCGATGACTTTGACAAGGAGATCGCGGCCGCCATGCTCGAGGTAAAGATCGATATCTTCATTTCTTCGCAGGAAAACCTGTCTTTTTTAAGGAGGCTTTCTGTCATAAAGGAATTTGATACCCTCATATGCATCCCGCTGATGGCCGAGGATAAGATAATAGGGGTTTTGTATGTGGAGAATATACCGAGGCAGCATTTTGAGAATTTTGTAATCCTGGCAAGGCAGTTCGCCATACAGTTTCAGAAGGTTGTTTTATACAAGAAGGTCCAGGATATAGCCATTACGGATTCGCTGACAGAGGTCAGCACCAGGAGGTATTTTCTGGAGAGGTTTTCGGAGGAAATAAGAAGGGCCATGCGGCACAAGACGAGCCTATCGTTTCTGATGCTGGACCTGGATCATTTCAAGGCCAAGAACGACAAGTTCGGCCACCTTGTGGGCGATGTCATATTGAAAGAGGTGGCGGCCTTATTGAAGACGAGCCTAAGGGAAATAGATATAATCGGACGCTACGGCGGGGAAGAATTCGGCGTGGTCCTCGCCGGCATAGGCCGCGACGGCGCCATGCAGGTAGCGGAACGTATCCGGCTCAGCGTGGGTAACGCTGTTTTCAAGGCGTATGACGAGGTAGTCTCAACCACTCTCAGCATAGGCTTGAGCGTGTTCCCGGACGACGGGGCCAGCAGGGAAGACCTGATCGAGAAGGCGGACAAGGCCCTGTACAAGGCAAAAGAAAAAGGCCGCAACCGCGTCTGCTAATTCCTTAGTTGACACATGAGTAATACTGGTTTTGTCAACTAAGAAGCGTCTAAGTTGACAAAAGGAGTATTGCTTGAGTGTCAACTTAGCCTGCCAACAAACATCCATTAAAAAACTATTTGCATTATTTGGTGAATTACGCTATTATAATTACCTATGCGTAAAAGGGTTAAGATAGGTATAGATGTGGGCGGGACCCTGATAAAGATGGGCCTGGTGGATGAGAGGGCAGGGATACATTTCAGGCGTGAGGTCAAGACGCCGTCCAATATCAGCAAGATAGATCTTATAAATTATATTATATCTAATATAGAAGCTATTATATATAATGCCGGGGTTAAAAAGAGAGATATCGCAGGTATCGGGATGGGCGTGCCGGGATTGGTTGATTCAAAGAGGGGCATTGTGCATGGAATGACCAATATCAGAGGATGGAAAGATGTGCCTCTCAAGTCTATATTAGAGAAGAGATTAAGGTTAAAGGTAGAGATAGATAATGATGTGAACGCCATGACCCTGGCTGAACATAAATTCGGCGCGGGTAAAGGCGCGGATAACATGGTCTGTGTTACGCTCGGCACGGGGGTTGGCGGCGGGATTATCATATCCGGCTGTCTTTACAGGGGTAACGCGATGAGCGCCGGGGAAATAGGGCATGTGCCCATAAATGAAAATGGGCCTAAGTGTAATTGCGGGGGAACCGGCTGTCTTGAGTCCTATATAGGTAACAGGCGTATACTTATAGAGGCGCGCAAGGCATTCAATAAAAATATAACTCTTGAGGCATTGAGCGCCGCCGCGAATAAGGGCGATAAAAAGGCAAGGGCCGTATGGGAAGCAGCGGCCAGGAGATTGGCGGTAGCGTTGTCAGGGGTTATCAATCTTTTGAATCCTGACAGGATAATTATCGGCGGCGGAGTCAGCAAGGCCGGCAATCTGATCCTTGGGCCGCTGCGAAAGGAAATCGCCTGTCGCGCCATGGATGTACCCGCGAGGCATGTGAAGATCAGGCTTGCCGAATTGGGCAGTGACGCGGGAATAATAGGAGCCTCTCTTTTAATACTATCATGAAACGTATCGTAGCGTTTATTTTTTTATTTTTATCCTGCGTGGTTTCTTACGCGGCCGAGACAGGCAAGCCCATCGAGGTGAACGGCGATCAGGTGGAATTCTTGCCCAACGAGAAAAAAGTAATAGGAACGGGCAACGTGTCAATCGATTATGATGACATAAAGCTTACATGTGACAAGATAGTTGTTTATACCGAGACAAAAGACGCGAAGGCGGAAGGCAATGTGGTCCTGAAAATGCCCACAGGCGCCCTGACAGGGAATAGGGTGGATTATAATTTTGAGACAAAAAAAGGCGTTATAGCGGACGCGAGGGCGAAATCAGGCGATTGGTATGCCGTAGGAGAAAAAATAGACATTATTTCCCGCGATACCTATAAGGTGATAAACGGCTACATAACGAGCTGTGACCTGCCGCGTCCTCATTACAAGATCAGTTCCAAGAGCGTGATGATATATCCCGGGGACAAAGTGGTCGCCAAGGATGTTACAGTCAAGGTGGGCGGCGTGCCCATAGCGTATCTGCCCAGGTACCATTTTTCCATAAATACAAAATGGCCCACGGTCGAGGTCATCCCCGGCAGGAAGAAAAAATGGGGATTTTTCGCGCTTAATAGCTACAGATATGAGCTGGATGAGGATAATAGCCTGACTCTAAGGCTGGACGAGAGGGAGAGGTGGGGCCTGGGAGAGGGGTTTGATTACAAGTACGCCTTGAATGGTTTGGGCGGGGGCATCCTCAGGACTTATTATACAAATCAGCGGGACATGGACAGGGGCGAGCCGTTAAGGGCGGAGGCCCAGAGGTGGAGGGTTCAGCTGAGGCATAAATGGGACATGAATGATCATGCCGCGGCGATAATGGAATATCATAAGTTAAGCGACGCCGACATGACAAAGGATTTTTTCTACAGGGAGGAATACGACAGCGAGCCGCTGCCGGAATCATATCTGTATTTACTGAGGAAGGAATCGGAATATTCTTTCAGTTTCCTGACGCGCAAAAGGGTCAATCGTTTTCAGACGGTCACGGAACGCCTGCCGGAATTAAGGTTTGATCTGAAAGACCAGAGGCTGTTTAATCTGCCCGTTTACCTGAAGACAGACACGAGTTTTTCCTCTCTTGACACGAAGGCGGGCGACAGCGCCGACGACACCGACGTGGTCAGGTTCGATATGTATAATAAATTATCCAGTCCGCTCCGGCTTTGTGATTTTTTAAGCGTCACGCCGTTCGCGGGCATGAGGGACACCGCTTACAGCAAGGACGCGAACGGGGAAGAGGATGAATTCAGGACGGCGTTTTACACCGGCGTGGATCTCAGCACGAAGCTTTCAAGGACTTATGACGGGTCTTTCCGTCACATCGCCACGCCCACCCTTAAGTATGAGTACGTGCACGAACCGTCCACGCCCGCGGTCCAGCTGCAGCAGTTTGACGATATAGACGCCGTAACCAGGACCAGCAAGTTTACCCTGGGACTCGAGAACAAGATCCAGGTCAAGAGAAAAGAAGGCGATAACCTGATGCCCGTTGATTTCGGATATCTCCTGATCACGTCAGATTATCTTTATAAGCCCACGGGCATGGGCAGTCAGTTTTCGAACGTGAAGGCGGACTTGGAATTGACGCCTTTGAAGGGGATCAGGTTCGAGTCAGACACCCGGTATGATCCTCAGTCAAGGGATTTTCAGACCTGGAATAACGATTTTTTTATCAGGACATCCGAGAGATACCAGTTTGGGTTAGGTTCCAGATACTGGCAGGACGAGGAGACCGAATTAACGTCGGAGTTATTTTATAAATTGAATAACGAATGGTCATTCAGGACATTCGGGAGATATGACCTGAAAGAGGTGGAGGATGACGGCCACAAGATAGTCAACAGGTTCAAGGAAAAGGAATTGACCGTCATAAAGGACCTGCATTGCTGGATAGCAGAGGCCAGCGTGAATACGGGCAGGGACGGGGGCACGACAGTCTGGTTTGTAATGAAATTAAAGGCGTCGCCGAAGGTGCCGTTTGATTTCAAGGATTATTATCCGTATCCAAAACAGGGGATAGATAAGGAGTAATGTCATGGATGTATGCATAGTAGGCGCGGGTTATGTCGGTCTTGTCACGGGCGTTTGTTTCGCCGAGCTCGGCAACAACGTGATATGCGTCGACAACGACAAGAAAAAGATAGAGATGCTGAAAAAATTAAAGGCGCCGTTTTACGAACACGGCCTTGAGGCCATGATAAAAGAAAATGTGAAATCCGGCAGGCTGTCTTTCGCGGCGAGCGTGAAAGAAGGCGTTAAAAAATCCCTGGTGATTTTTATCTGCGTGGGCACTCCTCCGAGGACGGGGGGCGGCGCGGATCTTTCCTATGTGGAAAACGTGGCTAAGGAGATCGCGAAAAGCATGCCGTCTTACCGCCTGGTAGTGGAAAAGAGCACTGTCCCGGTAGAGACGGGCAGGTGGGTGGAGCACACCATAAAGATAAACAACAAGAAGGGTATAAAGTTCGACGTCGCGTCCAATCCCGAGTTCTTGAAAGAGGGTACCGCCATAGAGGATTTCATGCATCCGGACAGGGTTGTGATAGGCGTTGAGACAAAAAAGGCCAGGGATATCCTCATGGAGTTGTACAGGCCCATAAACGCCGAGATTGTCGTGACGGATATAAAGAGCGCCGAGCTGATAAAGCACGCCTCGAATTCTTTTCTCGCCACCAAGATATCTTTTATAAATTCTGTCGCGAATGTGTGCGAGAGCACAGGCGCGGACATAGAGAAGGTCAGTTATGGAATAGGTCTTGATAAGAGGATAGGCAGGGCCTTTTTAAAAAGCGGGATCGGGTACGGCGGTTTTTGCTTTCCGAAAGACCTGGACGCCTTCATACACATATCCGATAAGATTGGTTACGATTTCAGCATCCTGAAGGCCGTCAGAAAGGTCAATGAGGAGCAGAAGGAGCTGTTCGTGAAGAAGATAGAGGAGGCGCTTTGGATATTGAAAGACAAGACCATAGGGGTGCTGGGGTTGTCTTTCAAGCCCAATACAGACGATATGCGTTTCGCGCCTTCCATAGATATAATAAACTCATTGATGGCCGGCGGGGCCAGGATAAAGGCTTATGACCCGCAGGCGATGGCAAAGGCAAAGGATGTTTTTAAAGGCGTAAAGCTCTGCAAAGACGCATATGAGGCGGCCAGGGACAGCGATGCCCTGGTGATATTGACTGATTGGCATGATTTCAAGGTGTTGGATTTGAAGCGCGTGAAAAAGCTTCTAAGGAATCCCCTGGTACTGGACGGCAGGAACATGTTTGATCCGGCAAAGATGAAGGAGATGGGGTTCAGGTACATATGCATGGGCAGACAGACAGCTTGACCCCGCGCCATTTATGCGGGATAAAGCTGTCGAGGGATAAGAAAGGAAAATATTGTAATGATTAAAGATGTTGAGGTAAAGAAGCTTAAGGTGATACCCGATGAGCGCGGCAGGCTCATGGAGATATTGAGGTCTGATGATAAGATATTCCTGAAATTCGGGCAGGTGTACATGACGACCGCTTATCCCGGGGTTGTAAAGGCGTGGCACTTTCATAAAAAACAGCATGATTGTTTCACGTGCGTGTCAGGGAAGATGAAGCTTGTTTTATATGACGCCAGGGAAGGATCGCGGACCCATAAAGAGATAAACGAATTCGTGGTGAGCCTGGACGACCCGATGTTGATAAAAATACCGCCGCTTGTATATCATGGCTTCAAGTGCGTCAGCGACAAGGAGGCCATAGTGATAAATACGCCGACCCTGCCTTATGACCCCGCGGAGCCGGACGAGTATAGATTGGACGCGTTCAAGAACGACATATCGTATGATTGGAAAAAATAATTTAAGAGGTGATTCATGAAAGGTGTTATATTGGCCGGCGGACTGGGAAAGCGCCTGGAGCCGTTGACGCGCATAACAAACAAGCATTTATTGCCCGTGTATGACAAACCGATGATATATTATCCCATCGAGACGCTCGTGGACGCGGGTATAAAGGATATCCTCATAGTCACGGGCGGGAATAACGCGGGTGAATTCCTGCGTCTCCTTGGCAACGGCGCGGAATTCGGGTTGAGGCACATAAATTACACTTATCAGAAGGGCGAGGGCGGCATAGCCGAGGCCCTGCGCCTGGCGGAGCATTTCGCGGACAATGACAAGATAGCCGTTATATTGGGGGATAATCTGATCGAGGGGTCGATAAAAAAGCACGTGAATGATTTTGTGAAACAGGCAAAAGGCGCGAAGATATTATTGAAAGAGGTCGAGGACCCGGAGAGGTTCGGCGTGGCCGAGATAAAAGGCGACAAGATCCTGAAGATAACGGAGAAGCCGAAAAGGCCGGAATCGAGATACGCCGTCACGGGCATTTACATGTACGATAAGGATGTATTCGATATCATAAAGACCCTGAGGCCTTCTGACAGGGGCGAGCTTGAGATCACGGACGTGAATAATGAGTATATCAGGCGGGGGGAAATGACCTTTGCCGTGCTTGACGGGTGGTGGACGGATTGCGGGACGCACGAATCGCTGTTAAAGGCGAGCAACCTGGTGGCGGATAGGGATCGATAACGACTATGAAAATGCTGGTGACGGGCGGATGCGGGTTCATAGGTTCAAATTACATAAGGTATGTCCTTGAAAGGCATCCTGGCGCCAGGGTCATGAATCTGGACAAGCTCACGTATTGCGGGAATCCGGATAATCTCAGGGATATAGAGGATGACAGGAGATATGAATTCATAAAGGGTGATATCTGCGACAAAGATATCGTGGGCAGGGCGATGAGAGGCTGTGATACCGTGATAAATTTCGCCGCGGAGAGCCACGTGGACAGGTCCATAAATAACGCGGCCGAGTTTATAAACACGAATTTCCGCGGAGTCCACGCGCTGCTTGAGTCAGCCAGGAAGATGAAAGTAAAAAGATTCGTTCAGGTCAGCACGGATGAGGTTTACGGAAGCATCGAGAAAGGTTCTTTCAGGGAAACGGACATGCTGTGTCCCAATAGCCCTTATTCCGCCAGCAAGGCGGCCGGGGATCATCTGGCCTTGTCTTACTGGGCCACCTTCGCGCTGCCGGTCATTATTACGAGGAGCAGTAATAATTTCGGCCCCTATCAATTCCCGGAAAAGATGATACCCCTGTTCGTGACGAATCTCCTTGAGAATAAAAAAGTCCCTCTTTACGGCGACGGTCTGAACGTTCGGGACTGGCTGTATGTTTTGGATAATTGCGCGGCCATAGACAGGGCCCTGCGCAAAGGCAGGCCGGGGGAGATCTATAATATAGGCGGGGGGGTTGAGATAGAAAACGCCCGCCTTACGAAAATGATACTGGGTCTATTGGGCAAGCGGGAGACGATGATAAAATACGTGCCTGACCGTCCGGGCCATGACAGGCGTTATTCTTTGGATTCCGGAAAAATGCGAAGGCTTGGATGGAGGCCGACCAGAGGATTTGATGAGGCCTTGAGGGAGACAGTGGATTGGTATGAGAAAAATAAGAAATGGTGGGGGAAAATTAAGAAAGGATAGGATCGGTTTATGTACGAGGAACTGAAGTCAAAGATAGAAAACGGAAAGGCCCGGATAGGCATAATCGGACTTGGGTATGTCGGGCTCCCGCTCGCGGTGGAATTCGGGAAGGCGGGTTTTAACGTAATGGGTTTTGATAATGACGCTAGGAAGACCGCCTTGATCAACAAGGGCGATTCTTATATATTGGATGTACCTTCCGAGGATGTGAAAAACCTGGTGTCTTCAGGTCTTCTAAAGAGCTCCGTGGACACGGACGCGCTGGGCAAGATGGATGCCATTATCATATGCGTACCTACGCCTCTTCGCAAGACAAAGGAACCCGATATCTCATATATACTTTCGGCAAGCGAAAGCATAGCCAAAAACGTGAGAAAGGGGCAATTGATCATACTTGAAAGTACCACGTATCCCGGCACTACGGAAGAAGTGATCATGCCTAAATTGATAAAAGACGGCCTGAAGGTCGGCAAGGACATATTCCTGGCGTTTTCGCCTGAAAGGGTGGATCCCGGAAATCCGAAATACAAGACAAGGGACATAACGAAGGTCGTGGGCGGCGTCACGAGACATTGCACCGAGCTAGCGCGCCTTCTGTATTCCAGGGTCATAAAAGAAGTTTTCGCTGTTTCATGCACGCGCTCCGCGGAGATGGTAAAGCTTCTGGAAAATACGTTCCGCAGCGTAAACATAGCCATGGTAAACGAGCTGGCGCTGATGTGCAACAAGATGGGTTTGGATGTGTGGGAGATAATAGACGCGGCGAAGACAAAACCTTTCGGGTTCATGCCGTTTTATCCCGGTCCGGGGATAGGCGGGCATTGCATACCGCTTGACCCGCTGTATCTTTCCTGGAAGGCGCGTCAGCACGGTTTTGAGGCCAGGTTCATAGGCCTGGCGGATGAGGTGAATTCTTACATGCCTCATTATGTCGTGGACAAGATAATGTCTTCTTTGAACGAGAGGAAAAGGCCGTTAAAAGGGTCAAAGATCCTCGTCGCGGGCATTACCTACAAGAAGGACATAAACGACGTCAGGGAATCGCCCGCGCTGGAGATAATAAATTCGCTCATTGAAAAAGAGGCGGACGTGAGATATCACGATCCCCTGACTCCGGAACTGGAGATCGAGGGGCGTAAACTGCGTTCAATAGGCTTAACAAAGGAAAGTGTCGGTTCAAGCGATGTGGTAGTTATCATAACCGATCATGCCCGCGTGGATTATAAGTTGATAGTCGACAACGCGGGGTTGGTGATAGATACCCGTAACGCGCTTAGGAATTTCAAGGGAAATAAAAACATAGTTAAATTATAAACAAATTTGTAGCCGCTAAGTTGACAAAAGGAGTATTGCTTGAGTGTCAACTTAGAAGAGGGGATAAGGGGGAGGCATGAGGTTTTTAGTGACGGGCGGGGCGGGTTTCATAGGGTCGCACATAGTGGACGCGCTGGTATCAGGCGGCGATAAGGTTGTGGTGCTGGATGACTTTAGTTCAGGAAAAGAAGAAAATCTGTCGTCCTCAAGTTCTAAGATAGAGGTCATGAAGGGCGATATAAGGGACAAGGCGGTCGTCAGGAAGGCCATGAGCGGGGCCGATTACGTCCTGCATCAGGCGGCGCTGAGGAGCGTGCCTAAGTCGCTTTTGAACCCCGAGCTTTACAATGACGTGAACATAAACGGCACGCTGAACATACTTAGCGCCGCCAGGGAGCTGAAGGTGAGGCGCGTAGTGATGGCCTCCTCGAGTTCTGTTTACGGCGACACGGACAGGTTTCCGGAGAGAGAGGATTTTCTGCCGTTATTGATATCGCCTTATGCCCTGACAAAGCTGGCGGGCGAGTATTATTCCAGGATATTTTCCAAGATATACGGCCTGGAGACTGTCAATCTGAGGTATTTTAATGTCTTCGGGCCCAGGCAGTCGCTCGAGGACGAATACGCCGTGGTCATACCAAAGTTCATAACCTGTATGTTGAAAGACCAGCAGCCGCCGATATTCGGCGACGGGAAGCAGACGCGGGATTTCACATACGTGGATAACGTTGTTCAGGCGAATATTAAATCAGCTACGGCCGCGAACGTAAAATGCGAGGTCTTCAATGTCGCGTGCGGAAAGGCGAACAGCGTATTGGACATTGTCAAATGCGTGAATAAGATCCTGGGCAAGGATATAAAGCCCCTCTTCCTGCCGATCAGGACGGGCGACGTGAAGCACACCCTGGCCGACGTGAGACTGGCGAAAAAGAAGATAGGTTTTGATCCGGGCGTTGGTTTTGAGGAGGGCATGCGCAGGACCATAAAGTATTTTAAGGGAGAGAGATGATGATAAAAAAGGCGCTGATTACAGGCATTACCGGTCAGGACGGGGCGTACCTGTCGAGGTTTCTCCTGAAAAAGGGCTATGAGGTACATGGCATAGTAAGGCGCGTCGCACTGGAAGACCCGGAACACCGCTTGTGGCGGTTAAGGGATATCCTGGACAAGATAATACTGCATTCCGGTTCACTTGAGAGCTACGCGAGCCTGTTCAGCATAGTCGAGAAGATAAAGCCGGATGAGTGCTATCATCTCGCGGCGCAGAGTTTTGTCAGTTATTCTTTTGAGGATGAGTTTTCCACGATCAATACCAATATAAACGGTACGCATTTCACCCTGTCCGCCATAAAGGAAAAGGCGCCGAAGTGCAAGTTTTATTTCGCCGCGTCAAGCGAGATGTTCGGCCAGGTCAAGGAAGTCCCTCAGACGGAAAACACCCCCTTTTACCCGCGTTCGCCATACGGGATCTCCAAGGTAGCCGGATTTGAGTTGACCCGGAATTACAGAGAGGCCTATGACTTATTCGCCTGCAACGGCATACTCTTTAATCACGAATCGCCATTAAGGGGATATGAGTTTGTCACCAGGAAGATAACGAGCGCTGTCGCCAAGATAAAGACAGGCAGGGCCAAGGAGCTGAAGCTGGGGAATCTGGAGGCGAAGAGGGACTGGGGCTTCGCCGGGGATTACGTGGAGGCGATGTACATGATGCTTCAGCAGAAAAGACCAGATGATTATGTCATAGCCACCGGCGAGACGCATTCCGTCAGGGAATTCGTGGAGCTCGCCTTCAGGCACGCGGGCCTTAATTGGGAGGATTACGTGGTAAAGGACAAAGACCTGTTCAGGCCCGCGGAGGTAAATGAGCTGAAAGGGGATTTCAGCAAGGCGAGGCAGGCCCTTGGATGGGAGCCGAAAGTGAATTTCGAGAAATTGGTCAGGATGATGGTGGATGAAGACCTGAAAAGGATAGAATGCGCAAGATAGCTTTGATAACCGGCGGGGCGGGATTCCTGGGGTCGCATCTGTGCGACAGGTTCCTGGGAGAGGGCTACAGGGTTTTATGCATGGACAATCTGATTACCGGAGACCTCGCGAACATAGCCCATCTTAAGGGGGGCAGGGATTTTGAATTCGTCAGGCACAATGTGTCTCAGCGCATAAACGTCAGGGGGAAGATTGATGTCGTCCTTCATTTCGCCTCTCCCGCGAGCCCGATAGATTATCTTAATTATCCCATACAGACATTGAAGGTGGGTTCTCTCGGGACGCACAACGCGTTAGGCCTCGCGAAGGCGAAAAAGGCGAGGTTTTTATTGGCGTCCACATCAGAGGTGTACGGGGACCCTAATGTCAATCCTCAGCCTGAGGCGTATTACGGGAACGTTAATTGCGTCGGCCCGCGCGGCGTATACGATGAGGCCAAGCGGTTCGCGGAGGCCATCACGATGGCTTATCACAGGGTGCACGGTTTGGACACGAAAATAATCAGGATATTCAATACTTACGGACCAAGGATGAGAAAGAACGACGGGAGGGTCATACCTAATTTTATAACCCAGGCCCTGAAAGGCAAGCCCATAACCGTTTACGGAAAGGGCGGCCAGACAAGGAGCCTGTGCTTTGTCTCTGACCTGATAGACGGGATATACCGCCTGAGCCAGTCAAACCTTCACGATCCCGTAAACATAGGGAATCCCCATGAATTGAAGGTGATAGAGCTCGCGAAGCTTATAATAAAATTCACCGGGAGCAAGAGCCGCGTTGTATTCAAAGGCCTGCCTGTCGACGATCCGAAGGTGAGACAGCCGGACATAACGAGGGCCAAAAGATTTCTGAAATGGGGACCGAAGGTAGGGCTTGAGCGTGGATTGAAGGATACCATAGATTGGTTTAAGGCGTCTAATTAGGCTGATCCAACCGCCTTTCATTTTAATTATCAATGAGATTGTTTTTATCCGTAACGCTGTTTATAGTTTTTTTTTACGCCGCGGCGCTCGAGGCGTCACCGTCGATTGATGTGCCTTTGGACCATTGGAGCTACGAGGCCATTGAGAAATTGTCCATATTGGGGTTATGCGACATAGCGGATATAGGCGTGAGGCCTGTTTCCAGGATCAAGATGGCCCATATAATAAAGACCGCCATAGACAAGGCCAGCCGATACGAACTGGATTTTGAATGGGACCAGCAGGACCATCTGGAACTGCTTTTAAATAATCTGATAGAGGAATTCAGGCCTGACCTCGTGGATATAGGCGTGGATCTGGCTGATGTGTACGACGCGCCTCCCCCGGTTAACATATTCAGGCCGATTGATAAGATCAACATTAAAAAAGTTTATGGCCGCCTCGATTCCGACTCGATGGCCCTTGATAATAAAGAGGGATGGTTTTTGGAAGACGGCCTGAATGTCCGCGGCAGACTTACCGGCTGGGCCAGGGCGTCGAATCTGTTCGCGATGTCAGTGAGTCCGGGCGTCAGATATACCAGCAAGGACACTGATTTTGACGTGGAGAACGCGCTCTTCAGGGTGAATCCCCTGGGGATGAATCTGGAATTGGCCGTTGGCCGAAATTCAATGTGGCTGGGCCCGGGTTTTCACGGAAGCCTCCTGATGAGCAATAACGCCTTTCCCCTGGACATGGTTCGTTTTAATAACATAACGCCTTTCCGCCTGCCGTGGTTATTGAGGAAGATCGGGAGATTCGGCGCCGTATTTTTTGTATCCAGGCTGGACCAGGAAGGGGATGTCCAGGACCCATGGCTGTCCGGCTGGCGTGTGGATTACACGCCATGGGGATTTTTAAAATTTGGATTCGGGCACGCGCTCATGTTCGGCGGTAAAGGCATGAAGAGGATCAGCGGTTCTAATTTTTTCGCGGCAAACTCCCTGGTATTCAGCGCGGCAGGGGGAGACAGCGAGAGAGAGAATCATATAATATCCGGGGACGCGCAGTTATTCATAAGACGCATAGACAGGTTTCTGCCCATAGCCACCGGGGCCAAGTTTTACACGGAATGGGGGGCAGAGGACGAGGCGGGGAACATACCCGCTGACTTGGCCAGCATAATCGGGGTTTATATCATGGACCTTTTTAAAATCCCGGGTTTTGATATAAACGCCGAAATGGCGAAATTCCACAAGGTATGGTACACGCATTATAAATATACGTCCGGGTACAGGAATAGGGGCGGCATAATAGGCCATCACGCGGGCGGGGATTCCGAGGACGTTTCCTTTTCCGCGATATTCAATTCCCCGGGTAATTTTAAGATGAGCGGGACCTATAGTTATCAGCGCGGCGGCTTATCAAGGGCAAACGTGGAGACGGCGCATAAATTTATAGTAAAATTTAGTTTGATTGACGCGTTAAATATGTATAATATAAAAGATACGGATGTATCTATATTTTATGATATAGAAGACATAGAGAATTACGAGAACAGCACCAGCAGGGTAAAGAACCACGTGGTAGGGGCTGAGATAATGAGGAAGTTTTAGAATATAAAAGGAGGATTTGATGTTCAGGACATCGCGCTGTTTTAATCTTTTATTATCTTTTGTGCTTTAGCGG
>JBAZOA010000033.1:0-13610 GCA_041648935.1 Candidatus Omnitrophota bacterium
AATAAAAGCACCGCCATGAGCATCTCTACTAACGTGACACCTTTTTTATTTCCCTTAACGAGGTTCATCCCATTTGACAGTGACGGTCACTGTCTTGTATCCGTCCGCCGCCGTATCAGAAACATTATAAGTAAAATAGGAGTCCGGGTCCGGCACCAAACCCGACATCTCTCCCGCGACGCTCACGCCTATGCCGGAGGCCGCGTGATTTCCGCTTGCCATTTCCGCCTGACCCCACTGATAATTACCGCTCATCTTGTCGAGGGCCTGCCCGGCGAAATTGAACGCCTGCGCGCGGTGCCTGGCGCGGTTAGTAAAATACCGCGACGCGATAAAGGCGCTGAACATGCCGGCGGACAATATCGCTATGACAAGGGTGGCCGTGACCATCTCTATTAAAGTCAATCCTTTTTTGCTCATCTTCTCACGAGGGTCATCAATTCCTGCGGGTTCGTGCTCCTGGAACACGCGTCTTCCCAGGTAATAAGGCCTTTATTATAAAGGTCCGACAAGGACTGATTCATAGTGCACATGTCGTATTTCTTGCCCATCTGAATCAGGGAATATATCTGGGGAAGATTGTTTTCTCTTATCAGATTCTGTATGGCGGATATGACGTTCATTACCTCTATCGCCAGGACCCTGCCTTTCCCGTCTTTCCTCGGGATCAGCTGCTGGACGATTATCCCGACCAGCACCATTGAAAGCTGCACCCTCACCTGCTGCTGGTGGTGGCTCGGGAAGATATCCACGATCCTGCTTATGGCGTGCACGGAATCGATGGAATGCAGAGTAGCCAATATCAGATGCCCTGTCTCCGCCAGGGTCAACGCGCCCTGCATCGTTTCAAGGTCGCGGAGCTCCCCTATCAAAACTATGTTAGGGTCCTGCCTGAAGACATGCTTTATGGCCTCGCAGAATGAGGTAGTATCAGTGCCCAGCTCCCTCTGATTTATGGTGCTCATCTTGTGCTTGTGCAGGTACTCTATGGGGTCCTCTATCGAGACTATGTGGCACGACCGTCTTGAATTCACGTATTCTATCATGCTGGCCAGCGTGGTAGACTTGCCGCTGCCGGTGGCGCCTGTAACCAGGACCAGTCCGCTCGGCTTATCCGCGAAGATCTTCGCGGCGCGAGGAAGCCCTAATTCCTCCAGTTGAGGCACGTTAAAAGGTATCAGGCGGACGGCCAGGCCTATCGAACCGCGCTGTTTATAAACGTTCATCCTGAACCTGCCCAGGTCCTTCATGCCCACGGAAGCGTCCAGCTCCTTCTTTTCCTCGAATATCTTTTTCTGGTCTTCTGTCAGGAAACTGTAAGCGAGTTCTCTGGTTTCTTCCGGCTTGAAGGCGGGATATTCCAGCAAGATCAATTTTCCGTCTATCCGCAATTGAGGAGGAAGGCCCACGGTGATATGTAAATCCGACGCCTTTTTTTCCACCATCAGATACAGCAGATCTTTTAATTGCATGCTTTTATATGAGGGGGCCGTTTGAGGTAACAGTGCCTTCTTTGTCTATCTCGTAATAATAGGTACTGTACGGATTAGGCGCGTTGTTCCTGCGCTGTGCCCTTGCGGTAAAATCAGAGCTGTCGGAACCCTGTATGGTATAATCAAAATACCTGGAAGAGGCCTCGTTAGGATCTTCTATGTTCAGGCTGGTCACCGCGTCAGAAAACGTGCTGTATTCCAAAAAATATATCTTCTGCCCGGTCCTTATGAGGTTCAGATTGCTCATCGCCTCCCCCACCTTGGCCTTCTCTATCGTCTTCACGAGCATGGGAAGCGCCAAGGTGGCGAGTATGGCTATGATGATGACTACTATCAGTAATTCCGTCAGCGTGAAGCCTATCTTCCGGCCCCACAGCGTTACGCTGAATTTTTTCATATCAGATTTATTCGGTCGGCCCGCCTAAATTCGCGCTTCTCGTGAACCTGCCTGTCCTGGTGTCGGCCGTGTCTGTCTGGTCCCACTGGACCCAGGTGGAAGCGTTATTTACGCGCACTGCCCTTATAGTGTAAAGCCTCAAGGTTGAAGTGGTGCCGTTATCCGTAATGGTATAATTGAACAGCCTCTCGGTCTCGTCGTTTGGATCCGTTATATCCAAATCATCGAAACTTGTCGTCAAGGAACTATTCTGATACCAATATCTGTCCAGGGCCGATCTGACCATTCCTATGTTCGCGCTCGCCTCGCCTGATTTCGCCTTTTCTATGGTATTGGCGTACTGCGGAAGCGCGATGGCGGCCAGCACACCCAGGATAATGACCACTATCAAGACCTCCAAGAGGGTAAAGCCTTTTCTACGCATAATCTCTCCTTTTACGAAACACACACGCCTCTGATAAATTCTTAGTTAAGATATGGCCATGTGCCGCCCAGCGTGCCATCCTCATCCATCGTGATGGTCGTGCCGTCAACCGCGGCTGTGCCGCCGTCTCTGGTGGCCGTGGCTACATAACTATTTGAAATATCCGGGTTACCGGCTATGGTAAAATCCCAGTATCTGTTAGTCAGGGTTATGTCAAGATCAGCCGTATTGACGGTATAAGTCTCGTTTTCCGCGTAATAAACTTTTTCCGCTGTCTGCAGATGCCCCAACCCCGCCCTTGCCTCGCCGCCCTTGGCCTTTTCGATCGAGGTCGCGAACTGAGGAATACCTATCGCGGCTAAAATACCTAAAATGATGACGACTATCAACACCTCGACAAGCGTAAAACCTTTTCTATTCATAACTTCCCTCCTTTTTTAACCTTATCAATAAAATTATACCTCATAATTCAAATATGTCAAATTATTTTTATCACCTCCTTATCCCGAGCTCTTCACGGCGCTGGATATGCTGAATATCGGCATGAACATGGATACCACCAGAATGCCGACCACTATCCCCATAAAAACCAGTATCAGCGGCTCAAACATCGTCGTGAGACGCGTGATAAACGTGTTGACCCTCTCCTTGTAAAATACGGCTATCCTGTCCAGCATCTTCCCTAATTCGCCTATCTCTTCCCCCACGCTTATCATCTGGATCACCAAAGGAGAAAAAAGGGCGCTGTTCTGCATTGTCTGGGCCATGCCCTTGCCGTCCCTGACGGCCGTCTTGACATCTCTCAGCGCCGCCTCCATCACCTTGTTTCCGGCCGTCTTTTCGGCTATCTCCAGGGCGTGCAGGATGGGCACCCCGCTCTTTATGAGGGTCGCGAGGCCGCTCGCGAAACGCTCGATGGATATCTCCTGGGCCACCGGCCCTATGAGAGGCAGTTTCAGCTTGATGCTGTCAAACTGCCGCCTGCCGATTTCCGTGGATATGTATTTTTTACCCGCGACAACAAGCGCGACTACGATACCGACCGCGACCAGAAAATATCTCCTCACTATATTACTCACGTTTATGACCATCTGCGTCAATACGGGCAGTTCCACGTTAAACCCCTTGAATATCTCCGTGAATATCGGGATGATCTTCAATAAAAAAACAGCTATGGCCCCGGTGGCCACACAGACGAGTATGATAGGGTATATCATCGCGGAGACGATCTTTCTCCTTAACTCGGCGGTCTCCTCGAGATAAGCGGCAAGCTGGTCCAGCGTCAACGGCAGATGCCCGCTCGCCTCTCCCGTCTCAACCAGGTTGATCCAGAAAGAGGAAAAAATCTTGTCGTGTTTTTTCAGCGCGCTCTGAAACGTATAGCCGCCCTCCACGTCTTTTTTTATCTGCTCCACCGACCTTAAAAGGACCTCTGATTCTATCTGCTTGCACAATATATCCAGGCTCTTTATCAGGGTCACGCCCGAATTCAAAAGCGTCGCGAGCTCTCTTGAGAACATTATGAGGTCATTTATCTTCACGCCCCTGTGGTATCTTCTCCTGGCCATCTTCTTGGGTTTTATCGGGGCGGCCGCGCCCACGGATATGACTATCAGTCCTTTTGCCTGCAGGGAATTCACGAGGTCTTCCTCGGAAACCACCTCTATTGTCTCATCTATCATCTTGCCTGACTTGTCCCTCGCCACATATCTCAAGAACGGCATTTTTACGCCTCCCCCGCCACCATTGTGATGCTCAATACTTCCTCTATGCTCGTAACGCCTTCTTCCGCCTTTTTAACGCCGCTCCTCAAAAGCGTTTTTAAACCCAGCTCCTTTATGGCGTTTTTGATCTCGCCCAGCCCCGCGCCCCTCGAGATCAATTCCCTCAGCTTCTCGTGCACCAGGATTATTTCGTAAATCGCTATCCTGCCCCTGTATCCCGTGTGCGCGCAGTAATCACAGCCTTTGGGCTTATATAACAATTCCTGTTTTATGCCGAAATCCTTGATGAGCGCCGGCGTTGTTTCATAAGCCTCCTTGCACTCGGGACAGAGCCTGCGCACAAGACGCTGGGCGCCTACCAATATAAGAGAGGAGCTGATCAGGTACGGCTCCAGGCCGATGTCTATGAGGCGCGATATGGCGCTGGGCGCGTCGTTCGTGTGGAGCGTGCTAAGCACCAGGTGCCCCGTGAGAGACGCCCTTATGCATATCTGCGCCGTCTCCAGATCCCTGACCTCTCCAACCATTATTATGTCAGGGTCCTGCCTCAAAAACGCCCTCAGGGCCGCGGCGAATGTCAACCCGATGCTGGGCTTTATCTGCACCTGGTTTATCCCTTCCAGTTTATATTCAACAGGATCTTCTACGGTGGATATATTTTTGTGCGGACTCTTAATCTCGTTCAACGCCGCGTAAAGAGTAGTCGTCTTCCCGCTCCCCGTAGGCCCCGTAATCAGGATAAGTCCATGCGGGCTGATTATCGCCTTCCTGAAATTCTCGAGCTCCTGGGGATCAAAGCCAAGCTCACCCAGATCCAGCGGCGTGGCTGATTTGTCAAGTATCCTCATTACCACCTTTTCGCCGTATATCGCGGGTATGGTGGACACCCTGATATCTATGCCTTTATTCTCCACCTTTACCAAAAAAGCCCCGTCCTGCGGAAGCCTGCGCTCGGCTATGTCAAGATTCGACAATATCTTCACCCTTGATACTATGGCCGGCAAAAGATGCCTGGCCGGAGGCGGTATCTCGTAAAGCACCCCGTCTATCCTGTATCTTATGTTTATCTTACTCTTGAACGGCTCTATGTGTATATCGCTGGCCCTGTCTCTTATCGCCTGCATGAGTATCAGGTCGACGAGTTTCACGATAGGGGCCTCTTCCGCCTTCGCGATGAGCTCGTCCAGGCTCAGGTCTTCCTGCAGGTCTGTTTTCTCGGCCTTGAATTCCTCCAGGGCGTAAGAATCGTCTATCGCCTCTTTCAGCAGGTCTTCCTTGCCGTAAAATTCCTGTATGGCCCTTTGGAGATCTGACTTAGTGGCGATGATGGGGTTTATCTCGCATCCCGTCATGCGCTTCAGATTGTCTATGGTAATCAGGTCCATCGGATCCATAAAAGCCACTGTCAGGGAATTCAGATGTTTTGAAATAGGCAGTAAAAGGTGCCGGCGGGCGTATTCCTCGGGTATCATCTTTACCAACCCCTGGTCTTCCGCCGGTTTCAGGAGGCCTTTTGAATAAGAAACGTACGGGATGGACAATTGCTTGGCCAGGGCGATCACGATGTCTTTCTCCGACACGATCCCGAGATTTATCAACACCTCGCCCAGCTTTGTCCCTTCTTTTTTCTGGACGTCTATCGCCTTTCCCAGCTGCTCTTCCGTGATGAGTTTTTCCTTGAGCAGTATCTCGCCTAATTTTTCACGGGATTTCTTCATAATCCGCCGCCCGACACCTGTTATCCGCCTATTAAATCCAGCACTGACCTGATTTCCTTTTCCCTGACCGCCTTCGGCTTCTCCTGTTCCCTCTCAGAGACATTGCTGAGCGCGTAAGTATTATCCTTCACGATGTTAGGCGTGATAAACACGATAAGCTCCTTGTCGCTGTCGTCTTTGCTCCTGTAGCGGAAGGCCAGGCCCAGCACGGGTATATCTCCCAAAAACGGCACTTTTTTAAGGCCATGGGTGTTCTTTGTCTTTATCAACCCCCCCATCACGACCGTCTCCCCGTCCCTTACCATGACAGTCGTCTCCGTGGACCTCGTGTGGGTATCATACTGATCGGTATATCTGGATTCCTCGAGATCGGTCACACTGGGCTTTAGATGCATCGTGACATAACCGTCTTTGCTTATCTGCGGGGTGACCTCCAGGATAACGCCGGTATCTTTTTCCTCATAAGTAACCCCTGTGGTGGCCCCGCTTGAACCGACCGCCGTGGTGCTGGTCAATTGCCTGGCGACTTCTTTGGATGTGAGCTCTATCTTCGCCATCTCGTTATTCATCGTCAATACCTGAGGCCTGGCCAGCACCTTGGTATTGGTATTGTTCAGCAGGGCGTATAATTTCGCCGAGGTACTGCTGAAATCCACACTGCCGGCCGTGTCTATGGGATCGGTATACGCGGAGGTGCCGCTGCCGAACTTGCCTCCCACCGGGGCGATTGTGTTAACGATCGGGCCCGTGTAAATCCCGAACAATCCATCGTCCCAGTTTATGCCGAGATGCTCAACAAGCTTCGTGGTCGTCTCCAGCACCTCTACCTTGATCATGACCTGAGGGGTCCGGATATCCAGCCGCATCAATAAATTCTCTATCATGGCGAACTGGCTCGGCACGTCTTTTATTATCAGGCTGTTGGACCTCTTGTCCGCGGTTATCTTGCCGTTTTCCGAAAGCACGCTCTGTAATATGGTGACGATCTCGGCCTCTGTCTTTGTCGTCACGGACGAAGCGTCTTTTGCCGGAGGAGGCGTGAGCTGCGCGTACTTCAATTCGTATATCTTCGTCACGGTCTCTACGGCCTCCCTGCCTGATTCCTTGACTATGAATATATTGGTGCCGGGGTCCTGCTCATAGGTTAGGTTATTGGCGTTCATGATGTAATTGAGCGCGTCTTCCACCTTTACGTTGTCAAAATAAATAGTGACTGTCCGGTCCTGTACGTTCTGGCTCGCGATGAAATTCAGGCCTGACTGCTGGGAAAATATCTTCAGCACCGTCTTGAGGTTGGCGTCCTGAAAATCCATCGATATCAGGTTTCCGGAGCCTGCGCCGGGCTTACCGGACAGGCTAAGCCCTGTTTCCGCGCCGAACGAGCATGGTGCCATCATAACAAGCGTGAATATAATAGCGGTAAATAATCTGATCGTCTTCATGTCAACCTCCTTTTTTGTCTGTCTCTTACCTACTTCGGCCTTACTATGAATTCCTTGCCCTTGTATCTTAAATGTATGCCTTCCGGCGTTATATCCTTTACCTTTACCTGCTCTGTCCCCGCCGTCACGGTATCCCCTATGTCGTATACCTTGTTGTCTATGACAGCCTGCGGCCTGAAACTCTTCCATACCATGCCCTGAAAAGTCATTGGGGGCAGAACGATCTTTTCCATGTCTTCTTCTTTAACATATAAATCCAGAGGCCCTTTAAACGGTTCCTTTTCGGCGCTCAAGAGATAGCTGACCGGCTTTTCGTCCGTCGGCACGTTCGCCTCCAGTATCTCAACCTCTTTCCATTTCTGAGTGAATTCCTTCCTGGAAAACACCTCGTCATTGACGTCGCCTTTTTTAAACCTGCTAACGCCTATCACGAGGGCCGTTATCACCAGGGCGCCTACCGCTATGTATTCCACGTGCATTTTTTTCTTGACTGTCTCGGCCATTTGTCTACTCTTTCATCACGATAGTGCTCACGACTATGCTCGCCTTCACGTCAAACGCCTTGAACTTGCCTGATTTTTTCTCAAAGGCCTCGTCCTGATCGAGCCGTTTCATGCCGATCGATTCTATCCTCAAAAATTTCTCGGAGGATTCGACCCTCGAGATAAACCTGCCTAATTGATGGTACGCGGAAATTACCTCCATTGTCACGTATACCTTGGTATACACGCGGTAATCCTCCGGTGATCCCGGCGTGATGGAAGACACCTCCAGCTGTTCTTTGGATGCCATGTCTGAAACCTCCGCCACGAGCCACGAGACGCCGGCGCCCCTGGGTATCCTCTTTTCATAGGCCTTCAGGTGCTTGCCCAGCGCCCTGATCCTTCCTATCAGCAGGTTCTTGTCTCTTTCAAGCAGTATGTTCTCCCTTATGGCCCTGTTTTTATCTGAGAACGGCTTATAGATAAACCCCATGGCTATCACGAACGTCAGCACGGCTATTATCCCGCTAAGTATTATGAGTTTATTGATTTTTTTGGATTCGGGTTTTTTCATAGATCACGGTCCTGTTAATAAAATCTCGAAGCTCGCCGCCTTTTTATCCTTTATGTCCGCCTTTTTCACGGAAACGATGTCGGCCCTGCCCATCCCGCTGAAAACGCCCTTGGAATCCTTCAGCTTCGCCAGAAAATTATTCACGATGTCCGTCTCGCTCACCTTGCCGTCTATTATGCAATATCCTTTTATGCCCAGGACCCTGGAGACCTTTCCGGGATTCTTCCTGTCCGCCTTTTCCTCGAAATTCACTTCCGTGAGCCACATCTTATCCGGCACCAATTTCACCAGGTCTTCCATCCTCAGGGTCATGTAAGTCCTGTTTGACGTTATGCCCTCCAAAAGTGCCTTCCTGGCTTCCATCTCGTTCTTCACCTTTTCCAGGTCGGATATCTCGCCGCTTTTTACGCTGACCTCAACCTTGGGCCGCTCAGAAAGCGTACGGCCCAGCTCCTTTGTAAGGGGCGCTATCGCCCTCATGGAAAAGACCTTGAACATGATAAGCAGCAACACGGCCATGGAGGCCTCCAGGAAAACCATCCTCAGGAACATCTCTTTTTTCCTGTACAGCAGGAGTTTTTCCTTGCACAGGTTCACTTCCACGAAAGGCTCCGAGAGGCCCTTGAGCGCAAGACCGAAAGAGATCGCGGCCCTCGCGGGGACCATGTCCTTCTTGAACTTTATGCCCCTGAGAGGATCCCCTACCTCTATGGGTATCTGCAATTCCTTGCCCGCCACCTCATGCCAGTTCTCAAGAGGTATGCGGCTGTAGATTATTATCTTATCTATGACCTCGTTCGGAAACTGCTTTTCGTAAAAATCAAAAGACAGCTTTATCTCGCCGAGCAGTTTTTCAAACACGGGCTCAAGAGGCTGTTCGCCTGACCGGTTCGACATGGACATCGGCACGTCTCTTATTATATAAGGTACCCCGTTACGCAGTATGTTTATGTTGACTGTAGAGCTATCCACATCCACTATGGCCGTGTTTACCTTGGCGCTTATCTGCTCAGCCGCCCTCAGGGCCCGCATAAGGCTGAAAGGCGCCGGCTCTATGAGTACGGGCCTGAGGCCCGCCTTGCCGAGGAGGGCGACGAATTCCTCTATCACGTTTTTCTTGACGGCCGCGAAAACGACTTCCATGCTGTTCGGATTGGATTTGGAAGGTATCACCTGAAAATCAGAAACAACGTCCTCCATCCTGAAAGGTATATATCGTTTCGCCTCAAAATTCACGGCTGAATTCCATTCCTGCTTCGGTATCTTGGGCATTTGGAAATAACGCACCATTACCTCTTCGCTGGATATGGCGGTAACGACATTTCCGGGTTTCACGTTATTCTCCCTGAAGACCCTCTTGACGGCCTCAAGGACATATTCGTCCCTTGTCTTTACCTGCGCCGGCTGGGTATCCAGGCCGGGCTTTTCCGTCTCCTTTGGGTATATATGCGTCTGGCCGAATTTTATGAGCTTGGGCCCCGCGAAGGATGACTTGAGCACGGCGAGGTCAACCGTATCCTGGCCCACGTACAGCCCGACCACCTTCCTGGTACTTAAAATAGAAAGGATATTAATCCCCATCACAACCCCTTGGTTAGCTCTTCGGCTTCGCCTCTACCATTTGAGAACTCAGCCACCTGTCAACTGACTTCTTGTCAAACCTCCAGACATGCCCTACCTTGATGCCTGAGATTTTTTTCTGATGAAGCCAATTGTAAATAGTCTGCTTCTCCAGCTTGAGGTATCTAGCCAGCTCATCAGTATCCATTAACCTTGACATTTATAACCTCCCCTAATAAATTTACTTTAATGCAGGTGCAATAAAATATACCATAAAGAACTTACTTTGTCAAGGAAGGGGCAAAAAAATAGGCAGGGAACGGTCAAAACCGTACTCTACCTATTTTTCATAACTATTTTAATTACATATAGTTATATAAACTAATAGCTTACTTTTGATTTAACTGTATATCTTCCGGAATCAGGCCCTTCCGCCCATATTTTGACGCTATAACCATTAGAGCCGGGCGTTACAGTGTCAGCGCCGGCCTCATCCGGATGATCAGAGGCGTAATCGGTGTCTGTCCTGAGCTTCCAATAAGCGTAATTAATGCCCGCTTCCGCTGATTTCAATGCCTTTAGCCGATTTATTTGATTTTCAGTGACTTGTGTATAGCTGTAACCGGTTGAAAGCACGACTATCGCGCCTACGGACAGCAGGAACAACAGCGCCAATGATATAAAAAGGGCTACTCCTTTATTATCGCGCATGTTATTGCAGCTCCCCTATCAGCGACTCCACCGCCTCGGATATCAAGTGCCAGCGTTCCTGGCTGTGTATGGTGTATTTCTGTTTCCTTTTCCAGCCGTTTTCCGCCTTTTGCCAGAGATAGACGCATAATCTCTTGTTACCCCAGGATTCAACCAGGACAGCCGCTGACCACCACCCGAACCCCCTGCTTATGGTCCTGTATTGAAGGACCTTCAGTGGCGGGCCTATGGGCAGCTGCTCCTCGCCGCCTGCCGCTACCTTTTCCTCGTCAGCCATTTAACACCTCCCAAATTTTGTGAAACAAAATTTGATCCCGAAACCGCCTTATTTTCAGAACTGACGCGGTGAGGGACCTTTTCTTCTCTGTTATTATAACTCCCGCACCTCGGACACTGCGATATTTTATCATGGACGCTGTCCACGTATACGTACGCGCAGATATTGCATTGCCAGAAAAAACTGTCCTTTGAGAACGCGAGCGGCTTGAGCACCCTTTTCTTCTCAAACAGCGCCCAGGCGACCATGACCAGAAAGACCGTAACGATAAGATAAAACGCCACCAGCATAGAAAACTCGACCCTTATCATCGCGCCGCCTCCAGGCTGATCCTTATGACGCCTTCCTGGTTATCCTTTTCGCTTGGCATGAACCGCCATCCCCTTATATACCTCATCCCAATCCTGTCTATCTCAGGGGCGCCGCTGGATATGACGCATTGCGGCTCCTTGACAAAACCTTCTCTCGAGATCTTGAACATGATATTCATGGCGTAATCGGAATTAAAATCTGACGGCAATACATCCGCCTTCTTTAATTCCGGCTTGTAAAGTACCGCCCTGTCTCTCGCCTCGCCCTTTAACATGAGATCTGAAAGCTTTATCTCCGGCTGTTCTTTCCTGAAACCCGCCTTGAAATCCGCCGCGTCCCGGTATCCGGCGGCCCCTATCGGGGATTCGTCTTTTTCCTGCTCCGCGCCCCTGATATCCGAAAGGAGATCCGGCTGGCCAAGGGCGATCTCTTTCGCGCTGACCCCGCTCAAAACACGCTTGGGCGCGGAAGGCGCCTCTTTCAATGGATTCACGTTTTCCAGAATAGAGCCCAGAAAAGATATCGCCGCGTGACCGCGCGCGGGCCGCTGGGGCAATAACACGGGCGCCACGGCTAAAACGCACACGAGGTGCCACGAGGCGGATATTAAAATGGCTATGTTCAAGGCGCGGTCTTTAAACAACACGTGCTATTTCACCTCCTGATTAGTGGCTATGTTTATCTGCTTCACCCCGACGTCGCGGCAAAAATCCCAAAGGCTGACCACCTTGCCAAGGGCCACGTCCCTGTCCGCCTTTATCAATATGGGCTTATTGCTGGATACGCGCTCCAGCTTGTTTTTCAGCTCGGCCATGGTTATAGGCGCCTCGTTCAGGTAATACCTGTTGTCCGAGGTCATCGTGATCACGATGGTGTTTTCCTGGACCACCTCGCTCGTGACCGCCTTGGGGAGATTTATCTTTATGCCCGGCTGGAATATGAAATTTGACGTCAGGAGAAAAAATATCATCAGGAGAAAAACGCAGTCAATGAGCGGGGCCAGATCGATCCCGCCTTTTTCTATGTGTATGCGGCGTTTAAACTTCATATCAATATCCCTCCACCCTCTGCGACAGAATATTTATCACCTCAGTGGCGCTTCTTTCCATCTCCAGCACAAACTCATCAACCCTGTTGACTAAATAATTATAGATGACCACGGCCGGTATAGCCACTATGAGGCCCGCTACCGTTGTCAACAGCGCCTCCCATATGCCTCCCGCGAGATCCCCCGGGCTGACCGGATTAAAAGAAACAGACTTTTCCTGTATTGTCTGAAAGGCCTTCACCATGCCGGTCACGGTCCCCAATAGACCCAGTAAAGGGGATATATGAGCTATGGTCGCCAATAATCCTATGTGCCTCTCGAGCCTCGGCACCTCCTGGTGGCCCGCGTCCTCGATCGCCTCACGTATCTCCTGGCGGGGCCTGTCATGTTTTATTATGCCGGCCTTCACTATTCGCGCTATCGGGCCCGACGTCTCCTCGCATATCTTAATCGCCTCCGCGATCCTGTTGCGCTTTATGGTAACCTCTATGTTATTCATGAAATCCCTGGTATCTATCTTCGCCTTGTTAAGATGATAAAGACGCTCTATTATTATGGCGAACGCCAGGATAGAGCAAAGAATGATCGGATACATTACCGGACCGCCTTTTTGAATTATTTCAAACATCGCATCCCCCTCCTTTTCAATTTTTCCGCGTTGATTCCATCGCCTTCATCCGCTCCCGCGCGCGCGGGGCCTCTTTCACGTCCATGCTTATTATCTTCTTGTAAATTTTTTCCGCGTCTTCCCATTTTCCCTGTTTTTCAAAAAGTCCCGCGCACGCCATCTGCGCCTCCGCCACTATATCCGTGGAATCCGGATATATGTACCATACCTTCATGTATTCGCTGATCGCGCTGTCTATGTCGCCGGATTCCTCATAAAGCCGCGCCACGATAAACTGCATGCCCGCGTTAAAATCCCCGCGCCTGTCATCTATGGCCTCCTTGTAATACTCTATGGCCTCCTTAAGGTCCTTTTCCTCCCGGAATATATCCCCCAAATATTTTGAGGCCAATTTAACAAACCCGGTATCCCTGTGGATCTGCCTGAACTCCATGAGCCTTTTCTTCGCGGCCTTCATGTCCCCTTTTTTCATCAACAGCTCAGATATCTTTAAATCAACGGTAGGCAATATATCGCTTTTGGGATAATCATCCTTTATCCGTTCCAGTTCCCTTATGGCCCTCTCCAAATCCCCGCCCTCGTAAGTAATGAGCGCCAGGCGGTATTCGGCGTCATCCGCCAGGTCGGAAACGGGCCGGGCCTTCAACAACTCATTAAAATATCTCTCCGCCTTCCTGTAATCTTTTTTTTCGGCGTGATGCTCGCCAAGCCAGAATCTGATGTCCTGCGACAAGTAATCCTGCGGGTATTTCGCCAGGTATTCCTCGAACAGATCCAGGGCCTTATTAACATCCCCCATTTTATAATAACACCATCCTAT
>JBAZOA010000034.1:0-13420 GCA_041648935.1 Candidatus Omnitrophota bacterium
GGTCCCCACGGATAGGTTCTCGTCCAGATGCGGCTCGTTTACCGTGATCTTGCCGATGATGTCAAAGCTCGGGGACAGGCCGTAGACATTGTCGTTTACCACATCGTCTGTCTTGTCCCTTACCTTTATGACCACATCGCCGGAGATGTCGTCGTCGACACTGTCCCAATCAGCGTAACTGTTAGCCCCCTGCACGCATGTGACGCCGTCATTTATTAAATTATCATATGTGCCGCCCACCCCTGTCTTGGAATAATATATATCGACCTTGGTCACCTTGCCTGAATTACAGTTCCATGTGACAGTGTTGTCGTCGCTTCCGACAACTATATTCTGGCCTGAGGCCGGCGCTGAAACCGTGATTATGGGCCTTATGGACAAAGGATTGATGGATTCTATTTTCACGTTTGAATTAGCGTGGTCGGCTACCTTTATATATATCCCCTCGCTTTTTTCGTCAGCCACCCCGGCGGTCCATGGATACTGACAATTCCCCTGCACGTAAGGCCCGGCGTTATTAACGATTGTGCCGCTGTAACTGCCGCCGGCTGAAGTCTTATATGTGATATCAACATAAGCCACACTGCCTGTGCCGTCCCAGGATATTATCTTGTCTGTCTCCCCGACCTTCCAAACAACCCCGCCGTTAGGATTTATATTTGTGAGTTTTCCGACTATCTTTGAGGCGTTCGAAGACTGATCTGTTACCGGTATGCCTCCTATGCTGGTCAATCTTACCTTAACGATATTCGTATTGGTAATATCATTCGGTATCGCCTCGGTATAAGGTGAATCCCCGGAAGGATACGACGCCGCTATGGTGTGCAGATCCTGGTCAAAATCATCCTTTGAGTATTCTATCTTCACGTCTCCTATGCTTCCTGTCTTTGTCCACGCTATATTCCAGGGCTGGCCCACCTCAAGGGTATTATTCCCGTCCGGATACGTCAAATCTATGGATCCTTTTATTATATTATCAGCCGTGGATTCACCATTAACATTTGGATTATCCTTATCCTTTACCCTGACCTTTATCGTGTTTCCTATATTATCGTCGACCGAAGGCCAATTGTACGTTTGAGGGGACGTGCCGGCGGCGAGACTGCTGGTAGTAATGGGCCCCCAACTCGTGCCATCATGATATTCTATGTCAAATCCCGATATCTCTCCCTCAAAACTCCATTCGATCGGATATGGATTGCCCACTACCATGATATCGCCGTTCATGGGATGTATCATTACTATACTGCCGATAATGGCGTTATCGGTACTGGACACGGCCTTGACATAATCAGGGTTGGATATCTGAAAGACCTTGACTTTCACCGTGGGAGAACAGGCGTTCGGCACTGTCCAGGGGAATGTCTGGGTCACATTCTTGGCGCCGGCGGCTAAATTTTCCGCCCCGGCGATATTGAGCCATTCAGTATGAGCGGCGTCCTTGGAATATTGGATCTTCACGTTGCTTAATGTACCTGTCGGTGTCCATTTTATGTCATAAGAAATACTGATAGGAAGATCTATGCCGCCGTTAGGCTGCGCTAAAGTGAGGGCACCCATTATCTCAAACCAGGAAGTGGATATGCTCTCCACGGCTGAATCAGTAGCTTTCGATATCCTGACCTTTGTGTCATTGTTCTCCGTGTCAGGTATGGTCCAGGTGAATTTCCCGGCTGACGTATCATAACCGGAATGCACCGGAGGATCTTCCCACGTAGACCCTCCGTCCAGAGAATACTCTATCTTTACCTGCGGGATATCGCCCCAATAAGCCCATGTGATGTCTTCCGTGTCATCTATGACCCAATGCTGTCCGCCCAGAGGAGCCGTCAATTCCAAAACCGGCTTTATCTTGAAATCGGACAGGGAAACATCATTAACGCTGGAATCAGTATAATCCCTGACCCTGACCCTGCAATGGTCGGAAGTCACTGAGACATACATGGCCGAAGGTATGGTCCAGGTAAAGGGACTGCTGGACGCTGAAACTCCCTCGGAAGGCGTGATCGTTATGTCATAACCGTTATTTCCGCTGTCCGTATCCAGATCAATGGCTATCTTGGCGATGGCGCCTGTCAGCGTCCACTCTACCTTATTGTTAGTACCCGTAACTGTCCATGACGTGGACGCGTTTGGCAAGGAACCCAAAAACACGGACCCGCGTATCCTGAATTCGCCTGACATTGTATGATTGACGTACGTCCTGTCAGCGACCCTCTCAACCTTGATCTTGCCGTGCGTGGTAGGCACATCAGGGACAGTATATTGATACGGCTGAGTGTAACCGGCGTCTATTGTGGCAAAGGCGTCGCCCCAAACTATCGGATCAGTACTGCTGAAAAATAAATCTATATTCCCCAGGGTGCCGGCGTAATTCCATTCTATGGGTATGTCTGTGCCGCCTATATAATAGGTATCCCCATTCTCAGGGCTTGTAATCTGTATCTTACCTTTTATCTCAAACGCCTCTGATTCTTTGGTAATATGCAAATCGCTGTTCGCGTGGCTGATGTCTATTACCGCTATTTTATTATTCGCGCCTATTGTATTAGGTATGGTCCAATTATAACTCTGAGGCCCGTTCGCGCCGTTCGCCTCTGCAGTAAGCGTGCTGGTAAAATTAACCCCGTCAGAGGCGTGTTTTATGGTCACGTATCCTGATACGCCGCCCAGACTGCCGTAATTTGTCCATTCTATGAGCTTCTGGGAAGGTAACGCGGCTGAATTTACGGGCCACGCGTCCGCGTCTTTTACAGCGGCGGTAGGCGAGGTTATCGCGACACGGCCTTTTATCTTGAAATCAGCCGTGGAGGCGGAAAAGATATCATTAGGATAATTATAGCTCATCACCTTAACCCTTACCTTGTCACCTATGGCGTTAGGCACTGTCCAATTATAGGTATTATTATCCCCCCCCGTCACGTTATTGGTTATGGCCTGGCCTCCGTTTATGGCCTTATCATATCCGTCATTTCCGCTGTTTATGTCATAGGCCAGCTTTACCTGCGGCACGGAACCATATGTCTTCCATATTATGTCATAGCCGCCTGACTGCGCGACCTCAAGGGTCTCATTGCCTACCGGCTGCTGCAAAACAAGCCTGCCCTGTATCGTGAGCGCGCTCGCTGAGACATCATTTATATTGCCGTCGGTCTCGGAAGCTATCTTGAATTTGATTAGGGCGTTTCTTTCTATGGCGATGTCGCTCGGGATGGGCCAGTTATACTCCAAGTCTCCGGAGCTGACGCCTGTCTGCGCCGTTTCCGTGTAATCAGCGGGCTCAACGGTTGAATACATTATCTTGACGGTGCCCAAGTCCCCTACCTTGGTCCAGCTTATTTTCTTTGTCTGGCCCGCTTCCCAGGTAACGCCGCCGTTTTTGGCCTCTTCCGTGAGCGTGATCGTGCCTTTTACCACAAAATTATAATCTGACTCGGCATGGACATTCGTCTCATCGTCATTCTTGAATGCCTTTACGCGTACGTACTGGCTCACCATGCCGGGCACGTCCTGTATGACCCAGTCCTTTGTCTCCAGGGTGGAATCCACGTCGTTGGCGATAGTGCCGTCATACGGCCCGGCCGCGCCGTTAACGCTATAACGTATATTTACTTTTCCGGAACCGCCTAAATCATTGGGTATCGCGTTCCAGGTTATGGTCATTGTATCCCCGACCTGTTTAGTAATACCCGTCTCATTCGGATATGTAAGCTTGATCTGCGGCTTTACGGCGAATAATCCTGAAGCGCCGGCTGTCCCTGTTGTCAGGTCCTCGTCCCCGTCAAGCGCTACCTTTATCTTATTATCTGTCCCCATGTGAGCGGCGAGCACGGTCCAGCTGTAATTTTTAACTGTTATGTCCACCACCCCCTCTGTCAACAGCGTGTCATATGAAGTGCCTCCGTTCTTGGATAATCGTATCTCAGCCGTGCCCGTGACGTTTCCGCCGAGGTCCCACTGGATACTCTTGGACTCGCCCGTATCGGATATCTTTACCACTTCGTTCAGATGCGGCTCACTGACAGTCACGCTGCCTTTTATCTTAATGGGATAATCGCCTTCGTCTTTTATATAATCCCTGGTATGGTCCTGTACCTTTATATATACCTCGTCATGAATATCATTGGGCACGGTCCATGGATACGCGCCCGTACCGTCTCCATCATCAGCTGTCTCTCCCTCAGCCGGGGTAATCAGAATCCAATCCCCCGCTACGCCTTTTTTATAGTACAAATCCACCATGCCGCTCGGGAGGATGCCGCTGACAGTCCATTCTATATCATGGGACGTGCCGACCCGCCATATGATGCCTGTTGTATTCGGGGTATCCACGTGTATGGTTTCCAATATGGTAAACACGGCGCCTGAAACGCCTGAAATAGTGCTATAGTCATGGCTCTGTATCTTTATTAACGCCTGGCCTGAGCCGGGCGCGGTCAATGTCCATGGATACGGCTCATTAGTGACGGCCCTGTTTAACACTACCTCTGCCCAACTGCCGCCGTTATTCCTGGACACGTATATATCTATGGTGTCAAACGTGCCCGTGGTAGACCACGTGATGTCCTGCGTGCTTCCTATCTCCCATATCTCGGCTCCGGCGGGGGAATCAACCGCGATCGCGCCGTTTATGGTAAAGTTAGAGGCTGAGGTATCACTTATGCTTGAATAGTCGGAACTCTCTACCTTTATCAATGCCTCCGTGGTCAAAGGAGGCGTTATCTCCCATCCTGTATAAGGACTGCCTGTATCCCCGTCCACCTCGTCTAAAAGAGTCCAACTGCCTCCGTTATTCCGCGATAACCTTATCATTACGTTACCTGCGATACCCACTGTTGACCACGCCACGCTGCAATTCTCACCCACCAACCAGGTATTCCCTCCGTCAGGAGAGGTGAGCGTTATTGAGGCGAATATATTAAACGCCGCGTCAGACACGTCATTGATGCTTGAATAATCAGAACTTTCCACCTTTATCTTTGCCTGGTCAGTCGGCGGACCCTGGACAACCCAGCCTGTATAAGGAGTGGCTGTGCCGGCTACCTCGCCTAAAAGAGTCGGATACGTCACTCCGTTATCCGTTGATAAATATATCTTAACATTGGCATAATTACCTACCGTTGACCATGCGACGGTACAATTATCCCCTATATTCCAATAGTCGCTCGCGCCGTTAGGAGACATGACTGTTATGGATCCCGCTATGGTGAACGTGGCCGCTGACACGTCGGATACATCGCTGTAAGTCTCGCTCGCTATCTTTATCAGACAGCTCGAGCTTGTCGGCCCAGTGACAGCCCACGGATACGGAGACAGATCCGCGTCCCTCGTAGTCAATAACGTCCAATCGCCTCCGTTATTCCTTGATAACCATATGGTTACATTCGCGAAATTGCCGGTATATGTCCATGTAATATCATTTGACACGCCCACATTCCACGTTTGGCCTCCGTCAGGCGCCCCGAGCGTGATTGTCCCTGGTACCACATAAAAATCAACGCTTTCTTTATACACGGTGCTATCGTTTGAATTGACCACCTTCACCCTGGATGTGTTGCCCGCCGGGGTTTTTGGGAAATCGCTGGCTATGGACCAATTCCAGGAACTGCCGGACGCGTCCGTGCCGGCCGACCTGTCCTCAACCAGCGTGGAACCATATGACAAGCCGCCATTATTCGAATAAAGTATATCCACTGTGCCGTCGTCAATCCCTGTGCCGAAATGACCTTTTTTCTGCCAGCTTATATCATATGAACCACCCAAATAATAAGTATTCACCGGGTCAACTGTGGGGAGCGTGACGCTCGTTACCTGGCCTTTTAAGGTAAAGGCGGTGCTCACGCTCTCAACCAATGTGCTGGCCGTAGGAGCGGGATTATAATCAAGATGAAGCTGAAGAATATTATCAGTGCCTATCAAATTTGTGCTCGCCAGATCAGAAGGAATCAGCCAGTCCCATGTAAGGTCCCCGCCATCGGGCTTGCCGGAAGTTATTATCTCGTTAAAATTATCCCCGCCGTCAGTGGAAAGTTTTATGGTTACCGTGGCGGGAGACAGGTTATCAAGGTTGCCTGTCTTGCTCCATGTTATCGCCTTTGTCTCTCCTATCTTCCAGATGTTCGGCGGCTGGTCTATGTCCAAACTGCCCTTTATCACAAAGTCAGCGTTGGATGTGTCATAATTATAACTTGCCGTGCCGTTCGTATCAGTAATCTTTATTCTCAGATCCTCTTGTATGGTGTCAGCCGCTGGGTCCCCTATCTCCGGCGGCACCTGCCATGGATATGAATCACTCATGCAGTCATAATCTCCCGCGTCAGGCGTGGCAGGCGTCTCATAAATCAAATAAGGATACGTAGAGCCCCCGTTCATTGATAATTCTATTTTTATTTTATGATGATTGCTGTAACCCGTGCCGCCTGATTCCAGGGAGGCCGCGTGCTTCCACGTGATATTTTCCGTGTCGCCCACTACCCATGATTCGCCCCCGTTAGGAACTATCAATGTCAAAGGACAGAATTCAATGCAGGCCCATCTGACCTGAGCTATTATACTGCTTGTCGTCCTTGTTAAATTTAAATTAGTACTTGAGGTAAGGACCGCTTCAACGCGCAGATCATCGAGATAGCTGGTAGTAGTTGTATTTGTGCCGCTCGCCACTGAAATAATAGGCAGGGACCTCGTTATATCATAACTGGCTGAATCCGGAAGCGTGATATTCGCTGATGTCGCCGAGGCATTGATCTGCTGATTCTCTCTTTTGACCCGGGTGCTCGGGTCAAAAAATTCTATCAATTCAAAATTTATATCAACATAGTCAGTAGTGCCTATGCTTGTATTCGCACGCTGAAAAAGCAGCTGGCTTGTACTGTTTATGTAGCCGCGCACCATGCCGTGCTGCTCCTGGCCATTTACTCCTGCGCCCGGAGAAAAATCAAATAACAATAACGACCTGCCGAGGTCACTGATAACATATCTGTCATTAACGTCGCTGAAATCAGCCGTCAGATCAAAAGTAACATTATTGGCATTATAGGGCAATCTCACTGTACCTGTCCTTATATTCGTGTCTTTTTCAAAAACAACCACCTGCCAGGCGATATTTATACCTTGGGTTATGCCCGCGGCCTGGGAATTCCTGAGACGCGTTATCTCTATGTGCGAGGTATACGGGGCACCTGCGTCAGAATAAATCCTTGTTTTACAAAATAATACCTCTGTATCGGCTGTTGTATTGACCGGGCCCCTCACGTAAACAATCGGAAACGCCTTGTGATTGATATCGGTTATATTCACAGGCAGGTCTATGGTCTTCGTGTTCGTGCTTTTGGACATGGAGGTGAATCCGCTGTAAACCGTGACCCCGTCCTCGAATTCAACCACGTGCACCATGGCGTCAATCGCGACCGCGGTCCTGGGCAAATCGCGCAAAATGGTTATCGTGTTATTGTCCTCAAAATACGGGGTGAGGCAAAAATTACCGTCATTGCCTGTATTGCATTTCGACTCCAGGATAAGAAATGTCTTATTCCTGTTCACGGGCGTGCCGCCCCAATCCGCCGTGATATCTATGGTCTGGGCAAGGTCATCTGTCACGAAGGCAACGCTGCCCTTCTGGACTTTCTTTATCTGCACGGCATGCGCCTCATCATAAAACAGTAAACTGGTCGCGCATAACATGCATGATATGAGAAATGTCCTAAAAAGAAAAACGCCTCTTTTATTAATGTCTTTTTTCATGACCCACCTCTTTTGTTTTGAGGAACGTTTTTATTTTATGCTCACTCATCTTGGCCTGCCTTGATAAATATGATGGCGGTTGCCCTGCGATTCACGCCTAAGATCTCGCCTGCGTCGGATTCCTCTGTCACCTCTTCATATTTCACCTTAACTGTGTCGCCGGATTTTATTGAACTTACGCTATCGATTTTTTCAAGCTTGATATTTTCATCCATCGGAAAGGCCATCTCAAACTCCTCGCCTTTAATCTCATCTTTAACATACGTAACCGCTATGAACTCCTTCGTGATACCGCCGACCTCGCCCTGAATATATTTCTCGGCTGACTTCTTTTTCGCTTCCTTCGCCTGGCCCTCGGCAAGGGCTAAACCGTTGAACATCATTATGAAGACTAATATCAATCCTATCTTGGCTGTCCTGTTCATTATAAACCTCCTATTTTTTCACGACCCTGCCCATTGAAATAAACGAAAAATCCCTGGCCTCCCCGTCTATCGAGCGGAAACTCATGGTGCCTTTCATGGCGTCTCCGTCCCATTCCCCGCGCCAGGCGGCTATTTCCCCGCGTTCGTTTGACTGGCTGGTCCTCCAAACTATTATACCATTCTTGAGGTCTGTCTTGGTGTACGCGGAGCTGGGAAAACCCGCGTTATTCAGATTATTCGAGAAATAAAAATTATTTTTAAAATATATAACATCGTCCTTCTGGACATTCACGGGACTTCCGCTCACCTGCGTGAGTTCTATCCGCCACATCGAGCCGTCCATGTCTTTTTTCAGATAATCCGAACGCTCCCTGGCCTGGATGGTCTTTTCCAGGGCCTGTTCCGTGAGGCGTATCTTCCACGCGTAATCCTCGGCGCTCTTATTCGCCTTTACGGCTGTTTCTCTTTCTTTTTTCAGCATGTCGAGAGTTTTCTTGTACATGTCTACCGTCTCGGCGTACTCGCTCTTCAGCGTCGTATTCTGAAGATAAAAATAAGTAATCCCTATGGCCAGCACCAATATCGCCGCGCCCCCCACGCTGATATATAAAATCTGATTCTTTCTTGTCAGCCTATTCTTTTCCTGCAGGCGCGCGTTTTCTTCTATTCTGTTTCTGACAGACTCCGCGAAATCGTCTGAACCAAGGATTCTTTTCCTGCGCAGGGTCTTCTTTAATCCCTCGATTTCCATCGGATTTGGATCTGAGACATATTTTTCAAAGGCCTCTTCCCTGCCTTTTAATACTTTGAAGATTTCCTCAACCTCATCTTTCATGTTGGGAAACTCTCTTTTCGCGGGGTCCAGGAAAAGATTGTGGCTCGAATACTGATATGCCTTTGGATCAGTCGTTAACTTGTCAACCACGGGACTCAAATGGATCTGCCTTACAAGCCGCAAAAGATACATCTCTTTCTCGGCTATTATTGACTTGAATCTCTGCTGAAAGAGATGCCCCTTCTTGCCATACTTGCTGTTATATAACTTAGTATATAGCGAATTAATATCATGCATGATATTGGAAATCGGGACGTTATTCTTAAGCTCTATCAGCATCTCAAGCCTGGCAGGGAGGAGCGAATAAGAAAACAGCTTAAAGCCATACTGGTCCTTGTATTTCGCCACGAGAGAAATATATTCCCTGTAATCCATATCATCTAAAAATATATTATACGCGTGTCCGGTCTGAGAAGTCACATAGTAAAGAGAACCTTCGATGTAAACCCTGGGAAGCCTGCCCATTTTTACCTCTTTTAATCCAAAAGTGCCAGGCACTTTTGGATTTTTTCAAAAAAAAATCCAGGCAAATTGCCTGGATCGCGTAATCCTTATTTCAATTTCGGCAATCTGCCTGCCCTTCTGAAATTAATTATCAAAGGGTGCACGACTTTGCGTCCCCACATTACTGTAGGTTTGCCTTTTTCGGTTTTGGTCAAAAAACTATTCAATTTTCTGCCTTCTTTTCCCCTAATTAAAGTATACCCTACTCCAGCCAAAAATCAAGTTTTCAGCAATAACGTTATTTTGCCTGCCTCCGAAACCCATCACGCCATCGTTCCGACTGAAAGGACGCGTGAGGGCTCAATCTTTACTCTTCTTTTTCTTGTCTTTCTGAACAGCCGGAACGACCTCCGCTTCAACTGTTTCAGGCTCTTCTTTTTTGAGCCCGGCGCTTGATGCCGGTTGAACAGCGGCAGGAGCTGTCTCCGCGGCCGCCGGAGAAACCTCTTCCTGTATTACCTCCTTACCGGTACTGTAAAAAGAGTAGTCTTTCACTGTTTTTTCATCAATATGCCTACTAAGAACGCCTCTCATGCGGCCTTCTTCAAGCTCGCCTTTCCAAAACGCGAGGCCCTTCTTTTCACTTGTCTGCATGGTTTCCCATACAATGATATTGTTTTCATCGCCTTTTATGGTTATCGTGAAGCTGGTGGCCGGAAACCCCTGCGAAACCAACGAATCTATGGCAACCGTATCATCCTGGAACCGTATCTTATCAGTGTATTTTTCCTTCTTTTCTGAAGATGTAATCTGGGTTACATTGATATTCCATAATGTCCTGTCCAACTCCTTGACGGCATCCTGTATTTTTTTGGACATTCCATCGTCTTTTTTTGCTTCAACCGCTTTTGGCTTTTCTTTTTTTGTAACCGCTTCCTTTTTCTCGGCGGCTACGCCGGCTGACACGATAACCAATATAAAAATAAACATGATGCCGAGTCTCTTGAACATGCTACCCTCCCTTTTTATCTTACTCTATGTACGCCTTTGTTATCTTTTGATTCTCTTTCGGCCTGTCTCCGGAATCTGTCGGCGCGGATTCTATCTTCTGCACGACTTCGTAACCATCCACGACCTCCCCGAATATGGTATGTTTTTTATTAAGCCATGCCGCCGCCTTGGTTGTTATGAAAAACTGGCTTTTATTAGTGTCGGGGCCTGAATTGGCCATTGCCAACAACCCCGGCTTATCAAACAATACCTTGTCACTGACCTCGTCATGAAACGCCTCGCCCCACAACGACTCCCCCCCGGCGCCCGTGCCCGTGGGATCACCCCCCTGGATCATAAAATCCTTTATCACCCGGTGGAACACAAGGCCATTATAATACCCTTTCTCGATCAATCCTATAAAATTCTCACATGCCTTTGGCGCGATATCAGGAAACAATTTAAGTTTTATGTCTCCCTGATTTGTCCGCAACACCACGTTTGATCTCTTCTTCAGGTCCTCTATCTTTTTCAATTTCATCTCCTCCGCCACAAAATCCTTGTAACCAGCGCGTTTGAAAAGGTCGTTAAAATAATCCTGGACTATCTTATACCTTCTTGACTGCGTCATGGTGTTTTTATAATACTCCTTTTTTTTATCGTTGTATTCCCCTATATCCGCCTCTTTTTTATACAGAAGCCTGAATACGGCCGTGCCGTAATAAAACCTGCTGACGATAAAATCCCCGGGCTCATGACTGTGTATGTTATAAGCATCCTCTTTTGGTATCTGCCAGAGATCTATCAGCGCCTCGAGAGACATGACGTTTATCCAGGACGCGCCTTTCTGGCCAAGCGGTTTTTTCTCGTCATAAGTATCCTTCCAAAGCCTTGGATTTTTCTTTGCTTCCTCAGCGAAGTTCTTCGCCTCTTCCCCTGTCTCAAACAATATATATTCGCTCTCAAAAGAATTATACTGATTAAGGAATTTTTCCTTCATCTCCTCTTCCGTGACGCTGATCTCCGGTTCCGTTTTTATCTTCATGAACTTATTTATTACCAATAAATCCCTTATGCGGCGCTCAAACACGTCAGCCTTTTCATTGAACTGCGCCAGGACCCAAAGATAATACTCATTGCCGCCGTATTCCACGTTCTTTTCCAACATCAGGCGCCTGAGCTCTGACTTCAGCTCATCATCCGTAATATCTATCTTCAGGTCTCTCGCCTCCCGCGTGAATATCAGATTCTGCCACGCCTCGCTCCTGGTATCCTCCTCGGTCCTATTCTGCTTGCCGCTGCGCGTGAATATGGAGGCGGTCTTATAATAATACTCGAACTCGTCCGCGCTAATCGGCCTGCCGAACGCCTCCCCGATGTCCTTAGACGCCGCGGCGGACACCGGCCCCGCGATAAAACCTAAAAAAACAGAGCAACAGAATATCGAAAATAACGCCCTTCTCATTTAACTACCTTTATCATCAGGGTATTGGAGGTAAGCCTCTCTTTAAACACCTCCGTCAGGCCTATTTCAGCCCCGTAAGCATTCTCATAAACAGCGGTGATCCTGTATTCGCCCGGCTCATTGAATTCAAAGGTGCCGTTTATTGCCCTGGGATAATCCGCCGCGGCCTCATCGCCTGATTTTAATAACACGAAATAATCCGATTTTGGAAGTCCCGACTTATAAGGAAATTTATAGGGCAATTTTTGGCCCGAAGGGGATATTACCGACAGATAGACCTCTCTTTCGCTGACGGGGCTCTCCTCCGGCCCCAATAAGAATCTCTTGTTTACATAGACAGGGTCATTGCCGGAGTTCTTTAATTTAAAGATTAATTTTATCGGGTCCTGCGTCTTGTATTCCGTGATCTCCGGCCTTTCCAGCGATAAGGAAAATTCCACGCCTTGATCCGCGGAGACGGAGATGGCCGCGCAGGATAAAAATCCCGCTATAATTATCAAAAAGACTGAGATCTTACGCATTGATTTATTTGCTTATAAAAGAAAAATTTGTTATATTCCCGCGTTTATCCTCTTTGGCCATCATGCCCTTCATCCTGCCGTTCTCTATGTCGCCGCGCCAAAATACAAAATTACCGTCCGTGTCTGTCTGCATAGTTTCCCATATGACTACGTCGTCTTCGCTTATCCTCACATTGACCTCTGACTCGAGAAAACCCGCGTCTTTCATGTTCTTCGACATCATCTTGCCTTCAACAAAACTTATAATATCTGTTTCCGCCCTGCCTTTTCCTGAAGCGGGCCTCATATCCACTGTCCACTCGATATTATTAAGTTTCGCCTTTTCAATAGCGGCCAAGTCATTGGCATTCTGCGCCGAAAAGACAGGATAAATAATAATTATACTCAACGCCATTATCAAAACAACTATTTTTTTCATGTCGCTCCTCCCCTTTTTTTCCCTATAACTGTTATTCCATCGGTCTCTTGCCTTCGTAGGTCTCCCACGTAAGTATGTACTGCTTTGCCCAATCCACGTCTTTGTCGTCGCCCTTTGCCAGGCGCAGGTAATGCCTGAAATTCTCAACCGCCTTTTTTCGATTGACCATATATTCAGCGTAAATATAACCCAGGTTAAAATGAGAATAAGAATCATTGGGATTTATCTCTATGGCCTTCTCGAATTCCGCGATCGCCCTCTTGTACTCCCTGCCCTTGGTGTAAAAGACACCCAGGTTATAATGCATCTCTCCTGTCTCCTTTACCAGCCTCTCATTCTGACGCGCGATCTCGGTGAATTTCTTCGGCATCCTTTCCACTTCCGCCTGCAGTCTCTTATTTTTATTGAACGCGTCGGCGAGGTCCTGCTTATATTTTTTCAACTCGGCCGCGACATCCAGTTTTTCCTTTTCAAGCTGGTTCTTCCGCAAGTCAGCCACGTCTAATTTTTTCCGCGCGGTCTCCAGATCGGAGGAAGTCCTGTCTTTTTCTTTCTGCAGGGCGGATATCTGTTTATTCAGTT
>JBAZOA010000035.1:0-13348 GCA_041648935.1 Candidatus Omnitrophota bacterium
GATAAAACAAGCCCTCGAGCCCAAAAAGTTTTTCAGCTATTCTGTTATTAGCGCTCTCATGGACGCTGTTAAAAAATTGAATAAAGGTCGTATCTATTAAATAATATTTATCCTTATGCCGCAGGACCGTAAATAAATGCTTATGGCCTTCGAAAATTTCTGAGGCCTGATAACGAAAAATTTCCACATCCTCGTCGCTTTTTTTAATAAACATTAATATTTTTCCCACATCCGCAGATACTTCGCGGCAAGGGCCTTTATGCTCAAGCGCGCCAGCAGAAAAAGGATTATCATACGCTCCCCCGAGGTAACGAAGAATGCCTATCCTGCTTATCAAGACAGTCTTTTTAATAACACCTTCTATGCCTTCATCCGTAACCGCATTTTTTATATATAAAATCCTTTCTCCGCTACCCCCTACAGGCACCCTTAACGTGTTAATCTCCACTGAATAAGCGTGGTTTTCTGCATGAAATATCAGTATTAGCGCAAATATCCATGTTATATTAATTATTTTATATATTTTTCCCATATGATTTATCTCGCTAAGTTGACAAAATGAGTAATACTCATTTTGTCAACTTACGTTAAGATGCTTTTAAAAGTTCTTTCTATTCTTAGACAAAAAAAGGCCATGCTTCCCATGGCCTTAAAATACACAACTTCTTATAAATTATTAAGTTAAATAATATCATCTCGCAGTGCCTGTGTCAACAGAAAAAACTGCTTTAACGATAACGCCTCAGGCCTGGCGGAAGCGGGAATGCCCGCCTTCTCAAGCGCCTCTGACACCTTTGCTTTTGACGGGAAAAGACCGGCCGAATAAAGAGAATTCTCCATTGTCTTTCGCCTTTTTTCAAACGCGGAACGTACAATTTTAAAAAACAGCTTTTCATCAACGTCAAAACGCTTTTCCCCGCGCATGGTTATCCGCAAAAAACAGGAATCAACTTCAGGCGCGGGAAAAAACGCGCCCCGCGGTATGTTAAACAAAATCTTCGGTTCCGCGTAAAATTGGGCATAGCAGGATAGAGATCCATAATCTTTCGTGCCCGGACCAGCCACTACCCTTTCGGCGAATTCCCTTTGAACAGTCGCGTACACCGTATCTATCTCGTTTTTGTTCTCTATCAAATGATTCAGGATAGGGCTGGATATGCAATAAGGCAGGTTCCCCGCGATCTTAATTTTTGACGCGAGATCTCTAAATTCATATTTCAGGATGTCCGTATTTATTAATTCTAGATTATCGAAAGGCACCCTTTCTTTTAAAAAATTATACAGGCGCGTGTCTTTTTCCACGGCAATCACCTTATTCGCCATGCCGCATAAATCTTCCGTCAACGCGCCCAGGCCTGGGCCTATTTCCAAGACAGTATCATCCCTGTTTAACTCGATACTGTTTATTATTTTATTTTTTATATTCTGATCTATGAGGAAATTTTGACCCAGGCGCTTGGCGGGCCTTATATTTTCCATCTTTAGAATAGCCTTGATTTCGGTTAGTCTGAGCATCTTGTACGGGCTAAGTTGACAAAAGGAGTATTACTCGAGTGTCAACTTAGCATCTTGGCGGCGAGCTTTATCGCCTCTTTCATCGAAGATGGATTTGCTATGCCCTTACCCGCTATATCATAGGCGGTGCCGTGGTCAGGGGACGTGCGGACAAAAGGAAGGCCGAGCGTCACGTTGACGCCTTTTTCAAAGGCGATCATCTTCAGCGGGCCGAGACCCTGGTCATGGTACATTGAAATGACGGCGTCCAGGCCGCCTTTATAGGCCATGTAAAATATCGCGTCGCCTGATATGGGCCCGCGCACCCCCGGCAAAGCGCGTTTTATTGACCTGACGGCCGGCCGTATTATCTTTTCTTCCTCGTCTCCTATCTCCCCGCCTTCCCCGCAATGCGGATTTAACCCGCAAACGCCTATCCTCGGCCTGGATATTCCAAAATACCTCTTCAGGGCTGAATCGGTCAGGATTATCGCGTCTATTATGGATCGTTTATTCAGGGAACTCGAGACTTTTTTTAGAGGGGTATGACGCGTGACGATGGTTACTTTTAATGGCCCCCCGCAAAGCATCATCGCGAATCTTTTAACGCCTGCCGCTTCCGCGAGATATTCGGTATGGCCCTTGAAGGGGATGCCGGATTTATTTATGGCCGCTTTATTGACAGGCGCGGTAACCAGGCCGCCGGCCTCCCTGTTCGCGAAAAGGCGCGCGGCTTTTTTTATCGCGCCGAATCCCGTATCATCTTCCGTATCCATGACTATAAAATCGGCGAGTTTCCTGATGGATCTGTCGGCCAGCGCCTTTTCAGTGACCTCCGGCCCTATTCCGTTCGGATCCCCTGTGGTAATCGCTATTATTGGCTTTTTGTGTGACCTTGTGGCCCTGTGTCCTTGTGTCCGCATGCGGTTATTTCACGCTAATATACGCCTTGCCTTTTAAATCATCAAGCCACTTATCTATCTCTGATCTGAATTTTTCCCTGAACAGCGCTATCTCGATATCTTTCTTGACCTCGTCCAGGGCCAGATACCTGCCGTACTGGATGTCATCCACTTTAAAGATATGATACCCTATCTCGCTCTTTACCGGCTCTGAGAACTCACCCGGTTTCAGCTTGAATATCACGTCGTCAAGGCCTTCCAGCATCCGGCCTTTTTCCATGTACCCCAGGTCTCCGCCGTTTTCCGCGTTTGGCCCCTGCGACTTTTGCCTCGCCAGATCTTCGAAAGCCTGGCCTTCCTTGAGTTTATTGTAAATATCGTCTATCTCCACCTTCGCCAGCTCGGCGCCGACCTCATCAGAGGCCTTTATCAATATATTCTTCACCTTGTACTTTTCATCCCGCTTGAATTCCTCCAGCCGCCTTTCATAATAATCGTTTATCTCTGACGGCAGGACGCCCACCCTCGATCTCACTTCCATATCCACCGCCTTTTTCATCAGCAGCTGGTCTTTATACCTGTCCTTCAGCGTGGCCACCGTGATGCCCTGCGTCTCGAGCGTTTTCAAAAATTCCCCCTCGGAGGGAAATTCTTTTTTTATGGCCTCCAGCTTTTCGTTTATTTCCGCGTCCGTGACTTTTATGCCTATCGCCCTCGCCCTGCTCAGGACAAGCTTGTCCTCTATCACCTGATTGAGGATGTCCTTCTTCGCCTCTTCCATCATCCGCAGCAGCTCATCGTCTTTATATGCCTGCGCGTACTGGGCGTACAATACGCCTAACAGATGATCCAGGTCCTGCTGCGTTATGACCTCGTCATTGACAACGGCCACTACCTTGTTGATGGTCTCCGCCGGCGCGGCGATGGGCCGGCAGATAAAAAACGCCAGAAATAAAATGAGTGTCTTTTTCATGTCAGTTGCTTATCGCGCGTCAAGGACAAAACGGCCTCCTTTAAAATCCTGCAGTACAAATCAAACCCTATGGCGGATATGTAGCCGTGCTGCTGCGGCCCGAGTATGTTGCCCGCGCCTCTTATCTCCAGGTCTTCCATGGCGATCTTGAACCCTGAACCGAGTTCCTTGTAATGTTCTATCGCCCTGAGACGCCTCTCCGACTCCTTACTGAACACTCGGCCCTTCGGCACCAGGAAGTACGCGTGGGCCCTGTTTTTAAAACGGCCCACCCTGCCTTTTAACTGGTATAAATCCGCCAGACCGAACATGTCCGCGCGGTTTACTATCAGGGTGTTGGCGTTCGGTATGTCTATGCCTGATTGTATTATAACAGTAGATACAAGAACGTCAATATTTCCTTTTATAAAATCATCCATTATCCCTTCCAGCTCTCTCGAGCGCATCCTGCCGTGGGCGACCCCGATCTTTATTCCGGGCAATAATCCTGATAAGTGACGCGCCGCTTTTTCTATCCCGTTTACCCTGTTGTGGATAAAAAATACCTGTCCGCCCCGCTTCTTTTCGTTCCTGATCGCCTCTGTTACCATCCTGTCGTCATACTCCGAGACAGCCACCTCCACGGGAAGCCTGTCCTGCGGAGGGGTCTCTATTATGGACATGTCCTTTATGCCCATCAGAGACATGTATAAAGTGCGCGGTATGGGCGTGGCGGTAAGCGTCAGGACATCCACCAGCAATCTGATCCTCTTCAGTCTCTCCTTGTCTCTTACCCCGAAACGCTGCTCCTCGTCTATTATGACGAGCCCAAGGTCTTTAAACTTCACGCCCCTGCTTAATATGGCGTGGGTCCCTATCAATATGTCCACCCCGCCCTCTTCGGCGTCTTTTATTATGCGGGCCTTTTCCCCGGCTGTCTTGAACCTGCTCATCATTTCCACTCTTACCGGAAACCCCTCGACCCTGTTTCTGAACGTGATAAAATGCTGTTCCGCCAAGAGCGTCGTGGGGACCAGGATGGCGACCTGTTTATTGTCCATCACCGCCTTGAACGCGGCACGCATGGCGACCTCTGTCTTGCCGTAACCCACGTCTCCGCACAAAAGCCTGTCCATGGGCCTCCGGGATTCCATGTCCCGCTTCACCTCGGCAAGCGAGCGTATCTGGTCAGGCGTCTCCTCGAAAGGGAAATTTTTCTCAAAATCTCTTTGCCAATCGGTATCCCCTGAAAAAGAAAAACCCTGGAGCCTCGCGCGCGCGGCGTTCAATTCCAAGAGTTCAAAGGCCATGGAATATATGCCTTTCTTCACCCTTTCTTTTATCGCCTTCCATGTCTTGTTGCCCAGCTTGTACAGTTTTGGCGGCCTTTTTTCAAACGCCACATACTTCTGAATGAGGTTCATCTCCTCGATTGGCACGTACAGCTTGTCCTTGCCGGCGAATTCTATCGCGATATGGTCTTTTTCCTCTCCCTTGAAACTCAATTTTTTAAAACCTTTGAAGATCCCTATGCCATGATCCACGTGAACCACGTAATCGTTCACCCTGATATCCACAAAAGACCCTATCGGCAGTTTCTCGCCTGTCTCAAAGGCCTTGGTGATTTTTTTTCTCGGATAAAGACCCGCCTTGGGCAGTATTATCACCATGGCGTGCTCCTCGATGGTCTCCGCCGAAAGGATACTGAAGCTCTTTATTGACTCCACCTTGTTCCCGATTAATTCCACCCGGACAGGGCCTTCGAAGGCAGGCGGGAACACGTCTATGATGCCGCCGCGCACGCTGAAATCCCCCTGTTCAGCTATCGCGGGCCTGCGCGCATAACCGTATTCCGTTAATTTCTTGGCGAGTGAGCCGTAATCAATGTCCTCACCCTTATAGATCTTGATCGATTCGAATAAAGACATGGCAGGTTTTACATCTTCTCGGGCGCGCTTACGCCCAACAGGCCCAGGCCGCTCGACAACACCGTCTTGACCGCCTTTGCCAGGCTGAGCCTCGCCTCCGTGAGAAGACTGTCTTCCGTAACTATCCGATGAGAATTGTAATAGGAATGAAATGCCCCGGCGAGCTCCTGGAGATACGCCAATAGCGTATATGGTTCCAGATTTTCTCCGGCGTTGATAATCGCCTTGGGGTACTGCGCCAGTTTTTTTATCAGATCCAGTTCTTCCGTCTTGTCTAAAAGGCTCAGGTTATCCATGCCGGTCTTTTCATCGCCCCTGAACGCGATGATGCTTGATATCCTCGCGTGGGCGTACTGGATGTAATATACCGGGTTATCCATGGTCTTCTGTTTTGCGAGTTCCAGATCAAAATCAAGATGACTCTCAACCTTCCTCATGATAAAGAAAAATCTCGCCGCGTCCTTCCCTATCTCGTCCATCACCTCGCGCAAGGTTATGAACTCACCCTCGCGAGTCGACATCCTCACGAGATTGCCTGAACGATAAAGGGTAACAAGCTGGGCTATCATTATGTGAAGTTTTCCCGCGTCATATCCAAGGGCCTGGCATGCCGCCTTTATCCTGAGTATGTAACCGTGGTGGTCCGGGCCCAGTATGTCTATTATCTTATCGTAACCTTTCTCGAATTTCTCCCTGTGATACGCCATGTCCGGCGTGACGTAAGTGTAGGAGCCGTCGCTCTTTATTACCACGCGGTCCTTGTCATCTTTGAATTGAGTCGACCTGAACCATGTCGCGCCTTCCTGTTCGAACAGGAACCCTTTTTTTCTCAAGGCATCAAGCGTCTTTTCTATCTTTCCTGTCCTGGCGAGGGATTTCTGGCTGAACCACTCGTCAAAATGAACGCCGAAGTCTTCCAGGTCCCTGATTATTGTCCGCATGATATCCTCGCACGCCTCTTCCATGAAAAAATCATCGGAGACCGCGGATAAATCCTGATCCGCCGCGCTGTCTTTTATCCTCTTCGCCACGTCATATACATACTGTCCTTTATATCCATTTTCCGGGAAATCGGATTTTGCGCCCAAGAGCTCCATCAACCTGGCCTTTACCGACTTCCCGAGGGCCTGTATCTGCACGCCTTCGTCATTTATGTAATACTCGCGCGTGACCTTGTAGCCGCAAAATCCCAGGATCCTGGCAAGCGAATCTCCGATGGCCGCCTGCCTGCCGTGCGCCACGGTCAGGGGGCCTGTGGGATTGGCGCTCACGAATTCTATCTGCGCCTTTCTGCCATTGCCCGCTGACGAGCCCCCGAATTTATCCCCCGCCTCTAAAATCTCTTTTAATTCAGACGGAACGGCCCCGTCCTTAAGATAAAGATTGATGAAACCCGGTTTTTCTATTTTTACGCTTTCTATTGTTTCGGAACACTCCGCGCTGTTTTTTATTTCCGCGGCGACAATGGCCGCGGCGTCCATCGGCGGTTTTTTTATCAGTTTCGAGATACGCATGGCTATGTTCGTGGAATAATCCCCGAATCTCTTTTCCTTTGGCGCGTCCAGATAAACATCGGAAGGATCTATCCTCGCGTCAGGAAAAACCTTTCCCAGGATAGAATTTATTGAATTTATCAGGTCTCTTTCGATCTTGAGCATTTTATTGGTTTATTTGCGGAGTGTCCTTAAAAACGCCCTCACTATCTTCGGATCAAACTGTCGCCCTGCCCCGTCCAGAAGCTCCCGCTCCGCCTTCTTGAGAGACAGCGCCTTCCTGTACGGCCTGTTCGAAACCATAGATTCGTAAGCGTCTACCACGGATAGTATGCGGGCGCCGAGAGGGATTTTTTTCTTTTTCAGCCTGGACGGATAACCCTTGCCGTCAAATCTCTCATGATGATGCAATATTATAGGCGCGAGACTGTCCAGAAAACCTATCTGCCTTACGATGCCGGATCCTACCACGGGATGCATGGACATTATTTTCCATTCCTCGGAATTCAATTTAGACGGTTTTCTCAGTATGCCTATGTCTATACCTATCTTTCCTATGTCGTGCAGCAACCCGGCGTATCTCAGGACATCTTTCTCATCTGGAGGGAGCCCGAGTTCGTCCGCCACGTCCATGCAGTGCTGCATGACCTTTTCTGAATGACCGTAAGTCTGATTGTCCTTGGCGTCTATTATATTGGCCAGCGTCTTTATGGTATTCAGATACCCTGTCTCCGCCTGTTCAAAAAGACGCGCGTTCTCTATGGCTATGGCCGCCTGGCTGGCGAACATGGACAGGAGCCTGACGTCCTCCTTGGAATATTTTCTGACCCGGGTGCTGTAGATGCTCAACACGCCGATCGGCTTATTTTTTTGCAGGAGCGGCACCGTGACCAGCGACCTGAGGCCTTTTTGCTGGGCGAGGTTAGGATATTTATAGTGCCTTTCTTTTGTCAGGTCGTTAATCATGCAGGGCCTGCCGTTTTTTACGACCCGGCCAGCTATGCTTTCGCCTACGCGCAGGCTCCTTTTTGTCTTTTCGAATTTTTTATTGGTAATTCCGTAGGAAGACCTGAGGATCAGTTCCTGAGAGGAACTATCCAGGAGCCGCAATGAACACGCGGCCGCGTTCATGATATTCGCCGCTTTTTTTGTTATCAGGTCCAATACTTCATCCAGGTGAAGGGTGGAGGTGATGGATTTCCCCACTTCATAAAGGGCGGAAAATTCTTTTATTTTTTTCTTGAGGTCTTCTTTGAGGAGCTGGTTTTTCTCTTCTTTTGGCATAAACTGATTCTTGGCGCGTCGCCCCACAGGCCTTCCAGGTTGTAAAATTTCCTAGTGTCGCCGTAAAAGACGTGCGCGACCACGTCATAGGCGTCCACGAGTATCCATAGACCCTCTTTGCGGCCTTCCATACTGGAAATCGGTTCCCCTGCCTTGTGGAGGCCTTCTTCGATGTGTTCCGCTATTGTCTGGCAGCGCTTTGTAGACGCGGCGCTCACAATCACAAAAAAATCCGTTATATCAGACACCTTCCTCATGTCCAATATTAAAAGGCCTTCGGCTAATTTTGCTTTTGCGAGTTCCGCAACAAGCAGCGCTTTTTCTTTTGATTTCACGTAATGCTACTTATGGGATAAAGACAGGCTTTATTTCCCTAAGATACAGAACATGCTGGTGCCGCATGCCGGGCATTTGCCCTTCATCGCTTTTCTTCCGTTCTTCATCGTCACTTCTTTCGCGTCCTTCATTTCCTTCTTGGCCTTGCACTTCACGCAGTATCCCTGTGCCATTTAAACCCTCCTTGTTTGATAAATGATGCCGGTTATGTTAAACGACATAACTTTAACACACCTCGCCCAAATTGTCAATAGAGATTGTGCCTGTCTATATAAAGTGATACCCTATTCGGAATCACGTCTTTTGCCGCGCCCCCGCGTTTTATCATGCCGCGCGCCATTGTCGAGGAGATATCTTTCGCGTTTATGCGCAGGACAGTGAGCCCGGGTAAGGTTTTTTTGATCCTGAAACGGGGCCTTTCAACTATCACGAAACTGCACAGCGACAAGATCTTTTCCAGGTCTTTCCATTTATTCAGCTCTTTCAAGGAATCCGAACCCGTTATGAAAAACAGCTCCGCCGCGGCGCCGAATTTTTTTCTCAGCGACCTTAAGGTATCCACGGTATAAGACCTGCCTTTTCTTTTTATCTCCATGTCCGACACCCTGAACTTCTCGTTGCCTTTTATTGCCAGCCTGAGCATGTTGCAGCGGTGCCTCGCGGGGGTGACCTTCGCGCCTTTTTTATGCGGGGGAAGATATGAGGGAACAAAAATAACCTTTGAAAGCCTGAGTTTATCGCAGGCCTTTTTCGCCAGATGTAAATGGCCGTTATGCACGGGATCAAAAGTTCCGCCTAATATGCCTATGCGAGTAGTCATAACGAGTGCATCGCCTTATTATTTACCGCTTCGCTCGCTTCGTAAATCGCTTCGGACAGCGTGGGATGCGCGTGAATTACGCCGGCTAATTTCTCTGACGTTATGCCGAACTGTACGCACAACGAAAGCTCCGCGATCAACTCTGTCGCGTGAGGCCCTATTATCTGACCGCCCAAAATCTTATCCGTCTTATTTTCCACTACCAATTTAATGAACCCGTCTGTTTCGCCCAAGACATGCGATTTGCCTATGGCTGAGAATAAAAACTTCCTGGCCGCCGCGTCAAGACCCCTGTCCCTGGCCTTCCTCTCCGTGAGCCCGACGCTCGCTATTTCAGGATTCGTGAAGATGCAGTTCGGCACGGCATCATAGTTTAATACACCTTCTTTCCCAGTCATCGCCTCAACAGCGCAGATACCCTCTCTTGAAGCAACGTGCGCCAATAAAACTCCCCCTATCGTGTCTCCCGCGGCGTAGATATTCTTTATGCTTGTACTGAAACGCTCGTCAACCTTTATCCATCCCTTATCGCATTCTATCCCCAATCCTTCGACGCCCACGCCCTTGGAATTAGGCGCGCGGCCCACGGCCACGAGCGTCTTTTCGCTTTTTTCTTTTATTTCCTGAGCCCTTGTCCCCGTAAATACCTTGATGCCTCTTTTTTTGAAAATCTGCTCTATCTTCCTGGCTATTTCAGGATCCTCGCTCGGCAAGAGCTGGTCCATCATTTCCACTATTGTCACTTCCGAGCCGAACGTCCTGAATATCGAGGCGAATTCACATCCTATCACGCCGCCGCCCACTATAAGTACGCTTTTGGGCAATTTCTGCAATTCCAACATCTGTGTACTGGATAAGATACTAACGCCGTCAAATGTCATGCCCGGAAGCTCGAAAGGCGATGAGCCGGCGGCTATCAATATATTTTTCGCCTCGATTTCGACTTCGCCGCACACCACGCGCGTATTATCTTTTAACAAGGCGGGGCCCTTGTTGACCTCTATTTTTTTCGCCTTCAGGAACATCTCTATGCTGCCGGCGAGTTTTTTTACGATATTGTTTTTCCTCTCATGTATTTTTTGAAAATCAATATCATAACCTTTTACGTTAATCCCGAATTCCGCGGCGCGTTCCACGTTATACAGGGCCGCGGCCGAAGCGGAAAACGCCTTTGTGGGGATGCATCCCCAATTAAGGCATGTCCCGCCCAAGCGGTCCTTTTCAAACACACAGACTTTCATCCCAAGCCGCGCCGCCCTTATGGCCGCCGCGTACCCGGCAGGCCCTGACCCGATTACCGCCAAATCGTATTTATTCATATTGATTTATTATAATGCAGACAAGCTTACATGTACAATAAAATTAATCCTTAGTTGACACTCGAGCAATACTACTTTTGTCAACTTGGGGCATTTTTCAGTCTGGGCAGGTCTTCGAAAAGACGCTCGGCTGCTCCCAGCGAGGCAGCCTCCCTCGGGGCCGAGTCCCCAGCAACCAGCCCCTTCGGGACGAGGTCGCTCAGTGTTTCTTCTCGCTCGTCCCAACACTTTCAGTGTCGGGACACCGTGCCCGCTCGAACAAACAATGCTTTTCTCAGACCTGCCCAGACTGAAGCCCACAATATGTTCTTGTGCCGGTTTGACTATCTGCTATCAATGTGTCCCCAAGTCTATCTTCAATCTGTCCCGGGGACACTTTGGAGCGTAATCCTGGGACAGATTGGTAGAGAGTTTTTAAACCGGTGCAAGAAGGCATAGTGTCTCCCGGCAGTCCGGGGTCTGAGGCGCATAAGAAAGATTTCGGCAGAAGTCCGCAAGGGATTACGGCGAGTTTCGGACAGAGCTATATAGGGTCTTAGGCGTGAGGAGAAACGAGCCGTAAACCGCAGCGGACGGCGAAACCATTTCAGCGCCGAATGACCCCGGACTGCCGGGAGACACGCTAAAAAAAGTTAGATTTTTGAGATTAGCTCGCGGATGTCCTGAGCGGATTTTTGAAAAGCGGTCTTTTCGTCTTCGGTAAGCTTTATTTCCACTACCTTTTCGGCGCCGGAGGAACCCAGCACGACAGGGACGCCTATGTAGATATCCTTCTCGCCGTATTGGCCGTCAAGGTAGGCGCTGGCGCATACGGTCTTCTTCCGGTCTTTTATTATGGCCTCGACCATGTAAAACACGGACATGGACGGTGCGAAATACGCGCTGCCGGTACCCAGATATTTCACTATCTCAGCGCCTCTGTTTCTCGCTATTTCCGAAGACCTCTTGAAGGCATCCTCGGACAGCTTAGATCTATTGATAGGGACCATGGTGTCGCCGTGGCTGCCCATCATAAAAACCTCTTCGCCGTAAAAGCCTTTATTTTTCTCGGATACGGCGTTAATAAATCTCGCCGAATCCAGGACCCCGGCCATACCTATGACCTTTTTAGGGTCAAAATCTGTCGTTTTCATCGCGAGATAACTCATCACATCCAGGGGATTCGTGACAACGATCATGATGGCGTTCGGGCAATATTTTTTTATCTGCGAGGAAAGGGCTTTTACTATTTCCGAGTTTTTCTTTAACAGATCGTCCCTGGACATGCCTGGTTTCCTGGCCAGGCCCGCCGTTATGACCACTATGCCCGAATTTTTTATGTCCTTTATGTCCTCCGAACCCTGAATATTAACGCTGGATCCCGATATGGGCCTCGTATCAGAGATATCCAGGGCCTTGCCCTTTGCCATGCCGGGCACCACATCCACCAAGATGACATCCGCGAGGTCAGTGTCTATGATCCTCGATGCTGTCATTGCCCCGACATTCCCCGCACCAATAATAGCTATTTTCATAATTTTTTGATTATGGCGTCCGCCATCTGGCTGGTCCCGACAGCTGAAGGATCGCTGCGGTCAAGTTTTAAATCGTAAGTGACATCCTTGCCTTCCGCCAATACCTCGCTCAGGGCCCTTTCAAGGTCATCAGCGGCCCTTGTCTCGCTTAAATATCTAAGCATCAGGACGCCCGAAAGTATCATCGCCGTGGGATTGGCCTTGTTCAGACCGGCATATTTCGGGGCGCTTCCGTGCACCGCCTCGAATAACGCCATGTCCTTGCCTATATTAGCTCCCGGCGCCACGCCAAGACCGCCCACGAGCCCGGCGCACAGGTCAGACAATATATCCCCATAAAGATTTGGCAACACCAGCACATCATAAAGCTCTGGTTTCTGCACGAGCTGCATGCACATGTTATCGACTATCCTGTCCTCGAACTCTATCTTGCCCTTGTATTTCTCGGCTACCTGGCCCGCTGTCTTCAAAAATAAACCGTCGGTCTCTTTCATTATGTTCGCCTTGTGGACAGCGGTCACTTTCTTTCTCTTGTTTTTCATGGCGTACTCGAAGGCAAACTCGACGATCCTCCTGGAACCGCTCTCCGAAATAGGTTTTATGGCGATGGCGGAGTCATCCTTGATCGAGACGCCTTTTAGCGCCTCTATCGTCTTTAACAATTCCTTTGTATTCTTTGTCCCCGGTTCAAACTCTATGCCCGCGTAAAGGTCTTCCGTGTTCTCCCTCACCAGCACGATGTCTAAATTTTTATACCTGGTGTTGACCCCCTTGTATATCTTACACGGCCTTAGACAGGCAAACAAGTCCAGGGATCTCCTGAGCTGGACATTAACCGACCTAAAACCCTTTCCCACGGGCGTGGTTATGGGGCCTTTTATCGCCACCTTGTTCTTTCTTATGGAATCCAGCGTCTTCTCCGGCAAGACATTCCCGTATTTCGAAATGGCCTCTTCCCCGGCTATCTGCTCTTCCCATTCTATCTTTACCCCGGTGGCGTCAATACATCTTTTAGCCGCGAGACTGACCTCTCTCCCTATGCCGTCCCCCGGTATTAAAGTGACTTTACGAGCCAATCTTGAGCCCTCCGTATCTCTTATAATAACTAACTATGCCGCCTTCCCGCACAAGTTTCTTCTGAAACTCGGTGAACGGCTTTATGCGCAGCGAATATCCTCTTTGAGAACAGGAGACAATCCCTTTTTCCAGGTCAACCCGCACCTCGTCCCCGTTCTTTATGCGGTCCGTGTCACACTCTATCAGGGGCAGCCCCAGATTAAAGGCGTTCCTGTAAAATATCCTCGCG
>JBAZOA010000036.1:0-13211 GCA_041648935.1 Candidatus Omnitrophota bacterium
TTTTGGCGGGCGCGGTAAAGGGCGCGGGCATGATACATCCCAGGATGGCCACCATGCTGGCGTTTTTCACGACCGACGCGGCGATAGAGAAAACGGCGCTGGCGGCGGCGTTCAGGGAAGCCGTGGACGGGTCGTTTAACAGGATCAGCGTTGACGGCGACATGAGCACGAACGACACGGCTGTCATATTGGCGAACGGCCTGGCCGGGAATAAGAAGATTAAAAAAGGCGGGCCGGACTACAGGGTTTTTCTGGGCGCGGTCAAATTCGCGGCGGAAGACCTGGCCAAAAAGATCGTCCTGGACGGAGAAGGCGCCACGAGATTCGTGGAGATCGTCGTGGAGGGCGCCGGGACAGAGGCCGACGCGGACAAGGTCGCGAGACGCGTGGCGAATTCGAGCCTCGTGAAGACGATGATAGCCGGCGGCGACCCGAATTGGGGAAGGATAGGCGGGGCGGTGGGCTCGGCCGGCGTGAACGTGGCGCAGGATAATATCGACATATATTTCGGCGACAGGCTTGTGATGAAAAAAGGCCTCGGTACCAACGCGCGGAAAGAGGAATTGCTGAGGATATTCAGGAAGAAAGAGATTAATATAAAGGTAAGGCTTAATTCAGGCAATAAGTCAGCGAAGATATGGACATGTGACCTGACAGAGGAATACGTCAGGATAAACGCGGAGTATGAGACGTAATGAAAGAGGCTATTAAAAAATCAGACGTGTTGATCGAGGCCCTGCCGTACATAAAATCCTACAGCGGCAAGGTGTTCGTGATAAAATACGGCGGAAGCGCGCTCGTGAACCCGGAAATCAAAAAGGGCGTGCTCCAGGATATCGTCTTCATGAGTTACGTGGGTATCCGCCCGGTATTGGTGCACGGCGGAGGACCTTTTATAAACGACGAATTCAGGAGGCTTGGCAAGAAGATAGAGTTTAGCGACGGCCTGCGGCGCACCTCAAAAGACGACATTCACGTCATAGACAAGGTCATGACCGGGGTGAACGAGGGGATTGTCAGGGATATCAAGGCCCTGGGCGGAAGGGGATTGAGCCTGAACGCCGCCAAGAAAGACGCGATAATCGCGAGACGCCACAGCCAGGCGAAAGAACTTGGTTTTGTGGGCGAGGTGGAAAAGATCAATTCGGACGTGATACGCAAGGCGGTGCGGCCGAGAGATATACCCGTGATATCGCCCGTCAGCGCGGATAAAGACGGGGAGATCTATAACGTGAACGCTGATGATGTGGCGTCTGATATAGCGATCGCCATGAAGGCCGCGAAGCTGGTGCTGTTGACCGACGTCAAGGGCATATTAAGGGAGAAGAGCGACGAGTCGTCTCTGATATCCACACTGCCGATGAAAGACGTCGATAAGCTGATAGAGAGAAAAATCATATACGGCGGCATGATACCCAAGGTGCGCTCGTGCACCAAGGCATTGGCGGCCGGCGTGGGGAAGACCCACATCGTGGACGGCAGGATCTCGCATAGTCTTCTTCTGGAGATCTTCACGGACAAGGGCATAGGAACGGAGATATTAAAATCATGAATACCAGAGAAGTGATGGCGCAGTATGACAAGTACGTGATGGGCACGTACGCGAGGATCCCGACGGTGATGGTGAAGGGCAAGGGGCTGAAGGTATGGGACCTGGACAACAGGGAATACCTGGATTTTTTCCCGGGCTGGGCGGTCAGCGGCCTGGGGCATTGCCATCCGAAGGTGGTGAACGGGGTCAGGAATTATCTGAAGAAGATAATACACGTGCCGAATAATTATTACAACATGCTCCAGGGGAAACTGGCGCAAAAGATAATAGAGACCTCTTTTGAGGGCAAGGTGTTTTTCTGCAACAGCGGCGCCGAGGCGAACGAGGCTGCCATAAAGCTCACGCGTTATTACGGCAACCAGACAGGCAGATATGAGATAATCACCATGGAGAACGCGTTTCACGGCAGGACCTTGGCCACCATAACGGCGACAGGACAGCCAAAATACCTGAAGGGCTTCGAGCCTGTTGTGCAGGGTTTTAAGTCAGTCCGTTTCAACGATATCAAGGCGCTCGAGGCGGCGATAACCGATAAGACAGCGGGCATAATGATCGAGCCCATACAGGGCGAGGGCGGGATAAACGTGGCGTCCGGGGATTTCATGAAAAAGGTGAGGGAGATCTGCGATAAGAAGGATATCGTCCTGATCCTTGACGAGGTGCAGACGGGGATGGGGAGGACCGGAAAGATGTACGGTTTTCAGCATTACGGCATTACGCCTGACGTCATGACGCTCGCGAAGTCTTTGGGCGGGGGGCTGCCCATAGGGGCCGCTGTCGCGTCCAAGAAATTCGCCGATGTCCTGAAGCCCGGGATGCACGCCTCCACTTTTGGCGGAAGCCCGATAGTGTGCGCGGCGGCGCTGGCGGCATTTGAGGCGATCGAGAAAGAGAGATTATTGAAAAATACCGAGGAGATGGGCGCGTATCTCTTTGAGAAGCTGAATGAATTGAAGGCGAAGAAGAAGATAATAAAGGAAGTGCGCGGCAAGGGCCTTATGATAGGCGTTGAGCTTACAGTAGAAGGCAAGGAGACAGTGGAAAAATGTTTCAGGGAAGGCCTGCTGGTGAATTGTACGCATTTGAATGTCCTGAGAATCATGCCGGGCATGATTGTGACCAAAAAACAGATAGACAGGGCGATGGAGATCTTAGACAAGGTGATGCCATGAAAAAAGATTTGATCAGCATCAATGATTTGAGCGCGGGAGAGATAAACGAGATCTTCGCGCTGGCGGCTGAGCTGAAGCAGAAGAGAAAGACGTACGGCGAGCCGCTCAAGGGCAAGACCCTGGGGCTCTTGTTTGAAAAACCGTCGAACAGGACAAGGGTTTCCTTTGAGGTGGGGATCACTGAGCTGGGCGGGCACGCGGTGTACCTGGGCTCGGAAGAGATAAAGCTCGGGAAGCGCGAGTCGATAAAGGATGTGGCTCAGGTCCTGTCCAGATATCTGGACGGGCTGATAGTCAGGACTTTTTCGCACGCGACGGTCATTGAAATGGCCAAGGCCTCGACAATACCGGTCATAAACGGCCTGACTGATTTTTCGCATCCGTGTCAGGGCCTGAGCGACCTGTTCACCATAAAGGAGAAAAAAGGGTTTGCCGGCATAAAGGTGGCGTGGATCGGGGACGGCAATAACGTGCTGAATTCGCTTTTATTCGGGTGCGCCAAGCTCGGCATTAAGGTGGCCGTCGCGTGCCCGAAAGGGTACGAGCCCAAGAAAGAGATTGCCAGCAGGACGGAGACATCCGTGATCAATTCCCCGCAGGACGCGGTGAAAGACGCAGATGTGGTCTATACCGACGTGTGGGTGAGCATGGGCCAGGAAAAAGAGGCGCGCAAACGCCTGAAGGTCTTTAAAAAATTCCAGGTCAATTCGGAATTGATGAGGCTGGCGAAGAAGGACGCCATTGTAATGCATTGCCTGCCCGCGCACCGGGGCCAGGAGATCACTGACGATATCCTGGATGGAAAGCAGTCAGTGGTCCTGGACCAGGCGGAGAATCGCCTCCACGCGCAGAAGGCGATATTGATAAAATTATTGAAAGGATAGAAACATGAATAAGAAAGTTGTTTTGGCGTATTCGGGGGGGCTGGATACTTCTGTGGCCGTGAGATGGCTCAGCGACAAAGGCTATGACGTGGTTTGTTATATGGCTGACGTGGGCCAGGGGAGCGATTACGACAAGCTGAAAAAGCGGGCACTGAGCGCCGGCGCGTCAAAGGTAATAGTGGAGGACCTGAAGGACGAGTTCGCCAAGGACTTTGTGTTCAAGTCGCTGAAGGCCGGCGCCGTGTACGAGTCGCAGTATTTATTGGCGACAGCCCTTTCGCGCCCGATCATCGCCGAGGGCATGGTCAGGGCCGCCAGGAAGGAAAAGGCGGATTCCGTGGCTCACGGCTGTACGGGCAAGGGCAATGACCAGGTGAGATTTGAGGTGACGGCAATGTCCCTGGCGCCTGAGTTGAAGATAATCGCGCCTTTAAGAGAGTGGGAGATGTATTCCCGCGACGAGGAGATAGAGTACGCCAAGGATAATAATATTCAGATAGACACCACCAAGAAAAGCCCTTACAGCCTGGATAAAAATATCTGGGGCGTCAGCATAGAGTGCGGCGTATTGGAAGATCCGTGGAATGAGCCGCCTGATGCCGCGTATCAGATGAGCGTCAGTCCGAAAGACGCGCCCAATAAACCGGCCTATGTGGAGATAGAGTTTGAAAAAGGCGTGCCCGTGAAGCTTAACGGGAAAAAATACAAACCCGTGGACCTGATATTGAAGTTAAATGAGATAGGCGGCAGGAACGGAGTCGGCAGGACCGACCTGGTGGAAAACCGCCTGGTAGGCATAAAATCAAGAGAGATCTACGAGGCGCCCGGGGGATGGATACTGCATAACGCGCATAAGGACCTGGAGCGCCTGGTGCTTGACAGGGAGATATTGCATTTTAAGGACAGCGTCGCGCTGAAGTACGCGGAGCTCGTGTATTACGGGCTGTGGTTTACGCCTTTGAGGGCCGCGCTGGACGCTTTTGTGGACGAGACACAGAAAAAGGTGACAGGGAGCGTGAAGGTGAAGTTGTTGAAGGGCGTTATAAGCGCGGCCGGCAGAAAATCGCCATATTCTCTTTATAAAAAAGAGATGGCGACATACGAAGCCGGAGATAAGTTCGATCGCAGCGTGGCCGAGGGCTTCATAAAGGTCTGGGCCATGCCGTACAAGAAATAAACTCTAAGTTGACACTCGAGTAATACTCCTTTTGTCAACTTAGCGGCTATAAAAAAGGGAGATTTATATGAGTAAGAAGTTATGGGGCGGACGATTCGCCAAAAAGACGAATCCTTTAGTGGAGGAGTTTACCAAGTCAATCCAGTTTGACAAGAAGCTCGCCGCGCATGACTGTCTGGGCTCTCTCGCGCATATTGACGTGTTGAAAAAGGCAAGGCTTCTGAGCGCGGCCGAGCATAAAAAGCTGCGGAAGGGGCTGGAGGGGATCCTTATCGCGATCAAGAAAGGCGATTTTAAGGTAGACGAGTCGTTCGAGGACATACATAGTTATATTCAGGCCGTCCTGGAGAAAAAAGCCGGCAAGGCGGCGTTTAAACTGCACACGTCAAGATCCAGAAACGATCAGGTGGTGTTTGACGTGAAGTGTTATTCCCTGGGAAGCGCGGAAGTCACCATGGATCTGATTGAGGATCTTATGGGGGCATTGGACAGCGCGGCCGGCAAAAATAAAAAATCGCAGATAGCGGGTTATACTCACATGCAGCACGCGATACCCGTGAAATTATCGGATTATTTTTCAGCGTATTCGGGGATGCTGGCGAGAGACCTGGCGCGCCTGAAAAACGCGGCCAAGGGTATCGATCTGACAATGGGTTCCGGCGCCCTGGCAGGCACATCGATAGACGCGGCCAAATATAACGTGTCTCTGGGGTATTGTAAGGTTGGGCCGGCGAAGAATTCGATAGACACTGTCAGCGACAGGGATTTTGTCGTGGAGATATTGAGCGCGTTGGCGATAACAGGCATGCATCTATCGCGCCTCGCCGAGGATCTGATCCTGTGGTCGACAAAGGAGTTTGATTTCATCGACATAGACGACGCGTTCTGCACCGGGAGCTCCCTGATGCCGCAGAAAAAGAATCCCGATGTCCTGGAGCTCGTGAGAGGCAACGCGGGCAAGCTTTACGGGAATCTGATGAGTGTCCTGGTCATGATGAAAGGCCTGCCCCTGGCGTACAATAGAGACATGCAATTGGACAAGGAACCGCTTTTCAGCTCTTTTGAGACAGTACAGATGGAGCTGAAGGTCCTGGCCGAACTTTTGCCGAAGGTAAAATTTAAAAAGGAGAACATAGATAAACAGCTGGCGGACGAATGCCTGTACGCCACGGACATGGCTGATTATCTGGTGCGAAACGGGGTCGCCTTCAAGGAGGCGCATTCGATAATAGGGAAGCTTGTGAGTTACAAGCTTAAAAGCGGGAAAGAGATAGCGGACATGGCGAATCTGGAGCTCAAGGCGTTTCATCCTTCGTTGAATCATAGCGTGATGAAAAAGCTGATAGACCCGGTGAATTCCGTGATGTCCAAAAAATCAGCAAGAAAGAGATAGCATGCACGAGTTTGGTTATAAGAGGAATAATCTGTATTGTGAGGGCGTGGAACTGGGGGGACTGGCCAAAAGATACGGCACGCCGCTCTATGTTTACAGCAAGAAGACGCTCCTTGACCATTACAGGAAAATAAAAGAGGCGTTCAGGCCGATGAATCCGCTCATCTGTTTTTCGATGAAGGCGAATTCGAACCTGGCGCTCTGCAAGGCGCTGGTAAAAGAGGGCGCGGGGCTGGATATCGTATCGGGCGGAGAGCTCCATAAGGCGTTAAAGACAGGGGTGTCGTCGAAAAAGATCGTGTACGCCGGAGTGGGCAAGACGCCTGAAGAGATAGAATCCGCCATGAGGCATCGCATATTTTTATTCAACGCGGAGTCGGTGCCTGAGCTGGAAATGATAAATAAAATAGCCGGACGGCTGGGGATACGCCAGGACGTGGCGATCCGCCTGAACCCGGACATAAAACCGAAAACGCACCGTTACATAACGACGGGGCACGGCCAGAATAAATTCGGGCTGGATTTCGGGGCCGCCAGGGGTGTGTTTTTGAACAGGAGCCGGTTTGGGAATATCAGCATATCCGGCATTCACGTGCACATCGGTTCGCAGATAGTCGAGGCCAAGCCGTTCGTAAAAGCGCTGGAGAGAGTCGTTAGTTTTATAAAAGAGCTTGAGAGGCGCGATGTGAATATCAGGTGGCTCAATATAGGTGGCGGCCTCGGCATAATATATTCCAATGAGAGGCCTCAGACAGCCAGGGAATACGCGAGGGAGATTTTGCCTATTCTTAAAAAAGTGAAAGCCGGCCTGATATTGGAACCGGGCAGGTTTATCGCGGGCAATAGCGGCGCGCTTCTGACAAGGGTTACTTACATAAAAGAGACGCCCGCGAAGAATTTCGCGATAGTCGACGCGGGGATGAACGATTTGATAAGGCCGAGCCTGTACGAGGCGCACCATGAGATCCTGCCTGTCAGGTCGTTGTCTTTCGGCGCGGCGAGAGGGATTCGCGCGTACGACGTGGTCGGGCCGATCTGCGAAAGCGGGGATTTTCTGGGCAAGGCCAGGAAATTCATTGATTTGAAAGAAGGGGACCTGTTGGCCGTGATGAGCGCGGGCGCGTATGGGTTCAGCATGTCGAGTAATTATAACCTGAGGCCCAGGCCGGCCGAGGTAGTGGTTGACGGTAAAAAGGTGAGATTAGCGAGGCGGCGCGAGACTTACGCCGACCTGATGCGCACCGAACTCCAGCTAAGTTGACACTCGAGTAATACTCCTTTTGTCAACTTGCGCGCTTGATTTGCGTATGAAAAAGTTGAATTTCGTGAAAATGACCGGGGCGGGGAATGATTTTGTGGTGATTGACGCCATAAGCAGGAAAGAGGTCTACTTTGTCCTTGCCAAGAGATTGTGCGAGCGCAGGACCGGCATCGGCGCGGACGGCCTCCTGGTCATCGAGAAATCCAAAAAAGCGGATTTCATGATGAGGATATTCAATTCTGACGGATCAGAGGCTGACATGTGCGGGAACGGCTTGAGGTGCGCGGTGGCCTACATGGGCAGGAAAAAATCAAAGATAGAGACAAGGGCCGGGATCTATCACGGTGAAATCACGGATAAAGACATTGTGAAGGTCACTATGGTGGAGCCGAGGGGTCTGAGGCAAGACGTTTCCATAAAGATTAACGAGAGATTCATGAAGGTGAATTTCATAAATACGGGCGTGCCGCACGCCGTGGTGTTTGTGCAGGGGATAGACGAGATTGACGTCAATAGCATAGGCAGGGAGATACGCTATCATGAGGAATTCAGGCCGGCGGGCGCGAACGTGGATTTCGTGGAGATTGTGGACGACAAAAATATAAAGATGCGGACTTATGAAAGAGGAGTAGAGGGAGAGACGCTCGCGTGCGGGACAGGGGCGACGGCTTCCGTCTTGATTGCGAGTTACAAGTTGCGGGTCGCGAACTGCGTGAACGTTCGCGTAAAGGGCGGGTTATTGAAGGTCTATTTCAAGAAAAAAGGCAGTAAGATAAGCGACGTTTATTTGGAAGGCGAGGCAAGAGAAGTTTTCCAGGGAGGTTTTTATGTTTGAGGGATCCATGGTGGCGTTGGTGACGCCGTTCAAAAAAGGTAAAGTTGACGAGAAAAAACTGGCGGAGCTCGTGGAGTTTCATATCAAGAACGGCACGAGCGCGATTGTGCCGTGCGGGACAACCGGCGAATCGGCGACCCTGTCTTACGAGGAGCACGACAGGGTGATAGAGGTGGTCATTGAGGCGGCGAATAAAATGATCCCCGTGATGGCGGGGACAGGCTCCAACAGCACCGATGAGGCGATAATGCTTACCAGGCACGCCAAAAAAGCGGGGGCGGACGCGAGCCTGCAGGTGTCGCCCTATTACAACAGGCCGACGCAGGAAGGGCTGTATCTGCATTTCAAGAAAATCGCGGAAGAGGTCGATCTGCCCATCGTTGTTTATAATATCGCCTCCCGAACCGGGGTAAATATCGAACCTGAGACGATGGAGAGATTGAGCAAAGTGAAAAATCTCGCGGGCGTGAAAGAGGCGAGCGGGAACCTGGATCAGATGTCCAGGATCCACGCGCTGTGCGGGGATAAATTTGATTTGATATCAGGCGACGACAGTTTGACACTGCCCGTAATGGCGATTGGCGGGACAGGGGTCATATCAGTGGTGAATAACATTGTGCCGAAAGACGTGGCTGACCTGGTCGCTAAGTTTAAAAAAGGTGACATCGCGGGCGCGAGGAAACTGCATTACAAGCTTTTACCCTTGATAAAGGTGATATTTATCGAGACAAACCCCATCCCCGTGAAGACGGCGATGAGCCTGATGGGCATGATAGAGATGGATTTGCGTCTGCCAATGTGCAACATGGCGCCCGCGAATCTGGAGAAATTGAAAAAGGTTATGAAGGATTATGGTTTATTATAGTCTAAGTTGACAAAAGGAGTATTACTCGTTTTGTCAACTTAGAGGAGTTAAGGAGCGGTTATGGTGAGAATAGTTATCAGCGGGATATGCGGGAAGATGGGGAAAATTATAGGCACATTGGCCGCTAAGGATAAGGATATCGAGATAGCGGGGGCGCTTGAGGCCAGGGGAAACGCGGCGATAGGTAAGGACGCGGGCGTAACGGACTCGCTCGAGGATATTAAAGGCGCGTACGACGTGTTGATAGAATTCACGTCTCCCGGCGCGACCCTGGAGCATTTGAGGGCCGTTGTCGCGGACAAAAGGGCGGTCGTGATAGGCACGACAGGTTTTTCGGAAAAAGAACAGGAAGAGATAAAAAGCGCGTCGCAGAAAATCCCGGTGGTCTTTTCTCCGAACATGAGCATCGGCGCCAATCTGTTATTCAGGCTCGCTGAAGACGCGGCGAGGGCGCTCGGGAATGACTATAAAGCGGAGATAGTCGAGGCGCACCACGACCAGAAAAAAGACGCGCCGAGCGGGACGGCCAAGATGCTCGGCGAGGTGGTTAAAAAGGTAAAAGGCGAGATGCCGTTGATCCATTCGATAAGGCTGGGCGACATAGTGGGCGACCACACTGTCATATTCGCGGGTAAAAGCGAGCGCGTGGAGCTTACTCACAGGGCGCATTCAAGGGATTGTTTGGCGAGGGGCGCTCTGGCCGCGGCGAAATTTTTAGCCGGCAAAAAGGCGGGGCTTTATACGATGGCCGATGTGATAGGGGGGCGCAGATAATCCATGGAATTTAAATTCAGCGACAGGCTTAACGAGCTTCCGCCGTATTTATTCGTTGAGATAGACAAGGCGAAACGCAGGGCGCGCGCCGAAGGGAAAGATATCATAGATCTCGGCATAGGAGACCCTGACGAGGCGACGCCGAAAGAAGTGGTGGAGTCGCTTTACAGGGCCGGCCAGGACGGTAAAAACCATCATTATCCGCTGGACCAGGGGAGTTCTCTTTTCAGGGAAAGGATAGCGAAATGGTACAGGGAGAGATTTAATGTGACGCTCGACCCTGAAAAAGAGATACTGCCTCTCATCGGCTCAAAAGAAGGCATCGGCCACATGCCGCTGGCCTTCGTCAATCCCGGAGACACGACATTGGTTCCCGATCCCTGCTATCCCCCTTATAAAGGCGGGACTATTTTCGCGGGCGGGAAACCGCACCTCATGCCGTTATTGGAAGAAAATAATTTCCTCCCGGACCTGAAAAAAATAAAAGAAAGCGTATTGAAAAAAGCCAGGATAATCTACATAAATTATCCGAACAATCCCACGTCCGCGGTCTGCCCGAGAGGATTCTTTGAGGAAGTCGCGGCGTTTGCCGGGAAATATAATTTAATCGTCGCGAGCGACGCCGCTTACAGCGAGGTTTATTACGATGGCGCGAGGCCTTTGAGTTTTTTGGAGGTCAGCGGCGCGAAAGAAACGGGCGTTGATTTTCATTCGCTTTCCAAGACGTGCAATATGACCGGCTGGAGAATAGGTTTTGTCTGCGGTAACGAAAGGGTCGTGGCGGGCATAGCGAAAGTAAAGTCCAATCTGGATTCGGGCGTGTTTAACGCGATCCAGATGGCGGCTATTACCGCGCTGGACATTTCCGAAAAGCACGCCGCCAGGATGAACGGGATATACAGGGAAAGAAGGGACGCGCTCATAGGCGGGTTGGATAAATTAGGGTGGAAAATAACCAGGCCCAGGGCGACATTTTACGCGTGGGCAAGGATGCCGAAAGGCCACAGGTCATCCATTGATTTCGCGAAAATGGTCCTGGATAAGGCGGGCATAGTCATAACGCCCGGTATCGGGTTTGGCCAAAGCGGCGAGGGGTACGTGAGGTTCGCGCTTACCATGTCCAAAGAGAGAATCGAAGAGGCGGTATGCCGGCTGGGCAAGGTGTTGTGAGGCGTAAGTTGACAAAAGGAGTATTGCTTGTGTGTCAACTTAGATGTTATATAGGGTTGGGGTCGAACCTGGGGGACAGGCAAAAGAATATCGATGAGGCGGTCAGGAGATTGGGCAGCGCGCGGGGCATCGAGGTGAAGAGGGTGTCGAGCGTATACGAGACAGAGCCGGTCGGCGGCCCGCCGCAGGGGAAGTACCTGAACGCCGTCGCGGAAATAGAGACAGGCCTGAGTCCCAGGGAATTATTGACCGTTACTCAGGCGATAGAGGACGGGCTGGGCAGGACCAGGACGGTCAGGAACGGGCCGCGCACGATAGACCTGGATATACTTTTATGCGGCGGCCTGGAGATAGACGAGCCTGACCTGAAAATACCGCATCCCAGGATGAAGGAGCGGGAATTTGTGATGAAGGGCCTGAGAGAGCTGGTAGATGAAGGTATATAGAAGCGTAAAATCGCTGGCGAGGGAAATCAGGCGGATAAAGAAACAGGATAAGTCGATAGGCCTCGTGCCTACCATGGGGTTTTTGCACCAGGGGCATCTCAGCCTGATACGAAAGGCCAAAAAGGAAAATGATTTTATTGTGGTGAGTATTTTTGTGAATCCCGCCCAGTTCGGGCCAAAAGAGGATTTCAGGAAATACCCGAGGGACGCGGCAGGGGATCTGGCCCTGTGCGGGAAAGAAGGCGTTGACGCGGTATTCGCGCCAAGCCCCAAAGATATGTATCCCGAGGGATATCGCACTTATGTGAATGTGGAAGGGTTGTCCGGCGCGCTTTGCGGGGCGTCGAGGCCGGGTCATTTCCGCGGCGTCGCCACGGTGGTGATCAAGTTATTCAATATAGCCGGGCCTGACGCGGCGTATTTCGGACAAAAGGACGCGCAGCAGGCGATCGTGATAAAAAGGATGGCAAGGGACTTGAATATCCCGGTAAGGATAAAGGTGATGCCAACGGTCCGCGAAAAGGACGGGCTGGCCATGAGTTCGAGGAATGCGTATCTGGACGCGAAAGGGCGCGAGGACGCGCTTTGTCTCCATGAATCTCTGAAATTGGCGAAGGGGCTTTTTGACAGGGGCGAAAGGGAGCCTGCCAGGATAATAAAGAAGATGCGCGAGGTCATAAAGAGGAATAAGCGCGCGGAGATCGAATACATTTCGATAGTTGACCAGGAGGGTCTCGGGGCCGTGGACAGGGCAAGAAAAGGCGCGCTGATCGCGCTGGCGGTCCGCGTCGGAGGGACGAGGCTCATAGATAACATCGTTTTAAATTGAAAGGGGTGGGTATAGATGATGTTTCGCACGATATATAAATCAAAGATACACGGCGCCAGGGTAACCGAGGCGAACCTGGAATACGCCGGGAGCATCACGGTAGACGAGAATCTGCTGACGGCGGCGGATATACTGCCGAACGAGCTCGTGCAGGTGGTGAATCTCAATAACGGGAGCCGCATAGAGACGTACGCCATACCCGGCAAAAAAGGTTCGGGCGTGATATGCATGAACGGCGGGGCCGCGAGGCACGCGCTGGCGGGGGACAGGCTCCTGATAATATCCTACGCCATGATGGAGACAAGGGACGCGACGTCTTTCAGGCCCAGGATAGTGTACGTAAACGAAAAAAACAGGATAGCGAGAAAGAAATAGCCCCATGCACACCTATAAAAAAGAGGACGATTTAAAATATATAGAGAATCTGAAGAAAAAGATATCGCGCCTGAAAAAAGAACGCAAGGCCGTCATCATAGTCCATAATTATCAGCGTGACGAGATCCAGGACATCGCTGATATAAGCGGGGATTCGCTCGCCCTCAGCCAGGCGGCTGTCAACGCGGACGCGAAGGTGATAGTGTTCTGCGGCGTGGATTTCATGGCGGAGAGCGCCTCGATATTGAACCCCGACAAGATCGTCCTCCTGCCGGTGAAAGAGGCCGGGTGTCCGATGGCCGACATGGTCACCGTGGAGCGTTTGAGGGAAAAGAAAAAAGAATATCCGGGCGCGGCCACAGTGTGTTACGTGAATTCTTCCGCCGTGATAAAGGCGGAGAGCGACATCTGCTGTACCTCTTCCAACGCCATACAGATAGTCCAATCGCTGAAGGACCACAAGGAAGTCATATTCATA
>JBAZOA010000037.1:0-13182 GCA_041648935.1 Candidatus Omnitrophota bacterium
GGTTGAAAGCTCCCAGTTTGACTTCCACCCCGAATACTTGATCGGCTCATTATCAGTATGCCCTTCTACGCCTATATTCCTGTCCGCCACGCTGCCTTTCAGGACGTCCGCCACCTTGTCTAACGCGGCGTACGCGTCTCCCTTTATCTCCGCCTTCCCTGAATCAAAAAGTATCTCCGTTAAAAACACTATCGCCAGGCCCTTTTCAGCCATCTCCAGCCGCACTGTCCTCTCGTCTATCTCTTTCTTTAACTGCTCTTCCAGCTGTCTCTTGGCGTCCTCAAGCTCGTTTAATTCCTCATCCTTCTGCTCCTGGAGCTTTGCCAGCTTAGCGTTCAATTCATCTATCTCCCCGCCCAGCGACTCTATCTTCTCGATATCGCTTCTGTGCCTTGTCTGCAATGTTATTGAACATCCGGACGCTATAAACGAAAACAAGACGACCGCTAAAACACAATAAATCCTCTTATCCCTCAATAACATAAAAATCCTCCTGTTTTCTTTTAATAATAATACAACCCATATGGTAAGTCAAGCCTTTTTGGCCCCTCTAAGTTGACAAAAGGAGTATTACTCGTGTGTCAACTTAGGCCGATCGTTTTATTTAAAAAACGTGTTGCTTATTATAAACGACGCGAATACGATCGAGACCATCGACATCAGTTTTATCAATATGTTAAGCGACGGGCCCGAGGTGTCCTTGAAAGGATCCCCCACCGTGTCCCCCACGACACTTGCCTTGTGAGCCGGGGAACCCTTGCCGCCATGATGGCCTTCCTCTATATATTTCTTGGCGTTATCCCATGCCCCGCCTGAATTCGCCATCATGACCGCGAGCACGAAACCCGAAACCGTAGCCCCCATCAGGAGACCCCCGACAGCGTTTATGCCTATTAGAAGCCCTACGGCTATCGGCGCCATGATCGCCAAAAGAGAAGGCAATATCATTTCTTTCTGGGCGGCGGCTGTCGCGATACTGACACACCTGGCGTAATCAGGCTTGGCGGCGCCTTCCATTAAACCTTTTATCTCCTTGAACTGCCTCCGTACCTCCACTACAATCTTGCCGGCCGCCCTTCCCACCGCCCTCATGGTCATGGAACAAAAAAGGAACGGCATCATGCCGCCTACGAACAACCCTACCAGCACGCTGGGATTCATCAGGCTGAAATCCATCTCCTTGCCGAACAAAAACACCTGGTCCCTGTAAGCCGCGATCAAGGCCAGGGCGGTAAGCGCGGCTGAACCTATCGCGAACCCCTTGCCTGTGGCCGCCGTGGTATTCCCGAGCGCGTCAAGGGCATCTGTCCTTTTTCTTACTTCCGGAGGCAGATGAGACATCTCCGCGTTCCCGCCCGCGTTATCAGCGACAGGACCGTAAGCGTCCGTGGCCAGGGGAATGCCTAAAGTCGAAAGCATGCCGACAGCTGAAATCCCTATGCCGTAAAGACCCGCGTTAAAATTAGAGGCCCCTCCTGAAAGAAAGAAACTCGATAATATGGCCATGCAAACCACCAAAACCGGGACCGCGGTGGACATCATGCCGACCGCGAGTCCGCCTATAATGACAGTCGCGGGCCCCGTGAGGCTCGCGTCAGCTATTGTCTTTGTGGGGCTAAAACCGCTGGATGTGTAATATTCCGTTGAAAGACCTATTAAAACGCCGGCGATAAGCCCTGATATTACCGACCAATATACGCCCATATGCTGAACGCCAAGCGTGTATCTTACTAAAAAATACGAGGCCACCGCCACAATAAAAGAACTCGCGAAAACACCTTTCCTGAGCGCGGCCAAAAGCACTCCCTGGCTCGCCTCTTCCCTGCTTTTTACAAAAAATGTCCCTATTATAGACGCCAAGACCCCGACCGCGGCCATGACCATCGGCACCGTAACCCCGGCCAAACCCAGGCCCGCGGCTACGCCTAACGCTGAAGTGGCCACGATAGAACCCACATACGATTCGTAAAGATCGGCTCCCATGCCGGCGACATCCCCGACATTGTCTCCCACGTTATCCGCGATTACGGCCGGATTGCGCGGATCATCCTCGGGTATGCCCGCCTCTACCTTTCCCACCAGATCAGCGCCCACATCAGCCGCCTTCGTGAAAATACCGCCCCCGACGCGCGCGAATAAGGCCTGAGAGCTCGCGCCCATGCCGAAACAGAGCATCGTGGAAGTGATGGCGCCTATCCTGTCAACTCCCGCCGGCAGGGGATGGGCCGCGTAATACCAATCAAGAAAATAATACCATATGCTTAAATCCAAAAGCCCCAGGCCCACGACAGTCAGCCCCATGACAGCGCCGCTTGAAAAGGCCACCCTTAATCCGGAATTCAGGCTCTTCATCGCGGCGGCCGCCGTGCGGTTCGACGACCGCGTGGCTATGCTCATGCCTATAAAACCCGAAAGTCCCGAGAAGAATCCGCCTGTCAAAAACGCGAAAGGGACGAAGATGGGCAAGTATTTTAAAAAAGCCAGCGCCAAAAGAATAAAAAACACAACGAAAAAAAACAGAGACACGCCTATGTACTGTCTCTTGAGATACGCGCCCGCGCCGATCCTGACAGCGGCCGCTATCTCTTTCATCTTGTCAGTGCCCTCGTCTTTTTTTAGAATCGATACAGCCAGATAAAAAGCGAAACCCAAAGCCAATATAGAACCCACGGGTGCTAAAAATAACATCTTTACTGCTCTCCTTTCGCGTTACACATTAACCCTGAACGCCTGCTCTCTTTTTGAACCAACAGACACCATGCCTATCCTGACACCTAAAAGTTTCGACAGACGGCTGAGATATTTCTTCGCGTTGCTGGGCAGGTCCTTGTATTTCGTGACCGAGGTCGTGTCTTTCATCCAGCCGCCGTGCGTCTCGTAAACCGGCTCACAATTCTCAAGGACATCTATGCTTGAGGGAAAATCCTTATAAAGCCCGCCTTTATATTTATAACCGACGCAGATCTTTATCTCTTTCATGCTGTCCAGCACGTCTAATTTAGTCACCACTATCTCGTCAAGGCCGTTCACGACCGCGGAATGCCTGACTATGATCGCGTCGAACCACCCGCACCTGCGGGGCCTTCCTGTGGTGGCCCCGAATTCCTTGCCTTTCGTCCTTATCTTCTCCATCAGGCCTTTTTTAAACTCCGTAGGAAAAGGCCCTTCCCCGACGCGCGTGGTGTACGCCTTCACGACGCCCACGACCTTATCTATCCTCGTGGGGCCCACGCCCGCGCCGGTGCAGGCGCCGCCGGCCGTGGCGTTGGAAGAAGTCACGTAAGGATATGTGCCATGGTCAATGTCCAGGAGGGTCCCCTGGGCGCCTTCAAACAGCACGTTTTTATTTTTTGAAATCGCCTTATTGATTATCACGGACGCGTTGACGAGATATTTGCTTATTTTTTCGCCGTAGCCTGAATATTCCCTGTATATCTCCTCGGCGTCAAATTCTCCCGAATCCTTGAGGTTCGCGAGAAGCTTCTTTTTCAGCAAAACCTTGTCAACCAGATCTGACATGCGTATACCGCACCGCGCCATCTTATCTATGTAACAAGGGCCTATGCCCCTGCCTGTGGTGCCTATCTGGGCCCCGCGCCTTTTATCTATCACCTTATGATAAGGAAAGATAACATGGGCGCATTCGCTTATAAGCAGGTTGCCGTCCACGTCCACGCCCTTGTCCTTCAACATCCTGATCTCGCTCAAAAGCGCCTCAGGGTCAATGACCACGCCATTGCCTATTATGCATGTTTTATTCTCGCGCAGGATGCCGGAAGGGATAAGGTGCAGGATAAATTCTTTATCTCCTATGACCACTGTATGGCCGGCGTTATTCCCTCCCTGATACCTTACTATTATATCCGCGTCGCGGCTGAGGATATCTATGATCTTGCCTTTGCCCTCGTCTCCCCATTGCGCGCCGACTACGATCGTACAAGACATGAGCGTCTCCTTATGGTGTCATCGTGAATATCTTCTTGGCTATATCAGGGTGCTTCGCTATAAAAATCAGTTCGTCATGAGTAAGCGGCTTTTGGGTATGCACGTTGGCGTACCTGACAAGCTCCAGTATCTGGGTGGCTTCCTTATCGTCTCTGAATTTCACCTCAAGCTTATCATACACGTTCCGGAAACCTTTTATGCCCGAATATTCCCCGGCCACGATCTGGCGGCCCGTCTCTATGAGCTCGGGTTCCCCGCGGCCCAATTCCTCGTAATCATACAGTTCGTAATTACGCCTGTCCTTCAATGCCCCGTCCGCGTGTATGCCTGATTCGTGCGCGAACGCGTTCGCGCCTACGCCTGGCTGATTCAAGGGTATGGGCACGCTGAAGGCGTAAGAGGCGTATTTGGCGATCTTCCACGCGTGATTCAGCTTTATTCTTTCGTCAATCTGGTATTTACCGCCAAAACCGCTGGAATATTTTATCGCGAGTATCACTGAAACCAGGTCCGCGTTACCGGCCCTCTCTCCCATGCCGTTGACCGTGGTATTTATGTACGCGTCGACTCCCGCGTCAATGGCCGCTTTCGCGCCCGCGACGGAACAGGCCACCACCATGCCCAGATCGTTATGGCAATGGAGCTCTATCGGCAGTTTTACCTCGCTGGCCAATATCTTTATCCTCTTGTAAATCGTGAAAGGATCGTCATAACCCAGCGTATCGCAGTAACGGATCCTGTCGGCGCCGTGGTCCTTCGCGGCCTTGGCGAATTTTATCAGATAAGGAAGGTCTGTCCTGGAGGCGTCCTCTGCGTTCACGCCGACTATCTTCAGCTTTTTCTTCCTGGCGAGATCGACCGCGTCTGTCATCAGCCGCAGGATATCGTCCCTTGTCTTGTTGCCCAGGAATTTTCCGCGCGTCATCTGCTCGGAAGTGGAGATGGAAAGATTCACGTTTTCCACGTCTGTCATCTCCACCGCCTTCTGCACGTCGTCTTTTATGGCCCTCAGCCAGCCGCTCAGGATTATCGGCTTCAGCGCCCCTGATTTCACCAGCTCCATGTTGGCGTTCAGGTAGTTCGTCTCGTGCCGCGTCACGGGAAAACCGAACTCGCTCCCGAAGACCCCCATCTCGTTCAGGAAAATATTTATCATTGTCTTCTGCAGTTTCGCCAGCCCAAGCTTCGCGGTCTGAACGCCGTCACGATTGGTCACGTCAATAATGTAAATCTTGTTCTTTTTCATGAAAATCTCCTTTATTACAACTTGATCAGCGCGGCGTCTATTATATTCTTCGCCTCGCGTATATCCCTCAGCGCCTTTTCAGGCACGTCGCTGTCAATATTCAGCACTGACAGCGTCTTGCCGAAAGGCTTGTCCCTGCCGAACGTCATGGCCCCGATATTTATATTATTCTTACCCAGGATAGTCCCTATCTGGCCGATAAACCCGGGCGCGTCCACGTTATGTATGACCAGCATGAAACCTTCCGGTATGGCGTCCACGTGGAATTCGTCTATCTTCACTATCCTGGCGTCCTTCTTCGTAAACATGGACCCCGTGACAGAGATTGTCTTGCTTTCCGTCTTGAGCTCCACGGTTATAAGGTTCGCGTATTCCTCGAGCGTCATGGTCTTTGATTCGTTGATCTTTATGCCTCTTTCCTTCGCCACTATGAGAGAGTTCACGTAATTAACCGTATCCTGCAGTACAGGCGTGAGGATGCCCTTTACTATGGCCACCGTGATCGGCGAATAATTGTATTTCGCTATGTCGCCGGAATACTTTATGTCGATATCCAGCGTCCTGCCGCCGGCCAGCTGTCCGGCCAGGGAGCCTATCTTCTCCCCCAGGATTATGTACGGCTGGAGTATCTTGTAAAGCTCCAGGTCGACGCACGGGACATTCACCGCGTTGCGTATCCCGCACCCTAAAAGCGCGTCCCTGGCGCTCTCGGCTATCTCGACTGAAACGTTTATCTGCGCCTCCTCTGTCGAGGCCCCAAGATGGGGCGTCAACACGACTTTTTCGCATTTAAAAAGGGGGTGATCTTTGACAGGCGGCTCTTTTTCGTAAACGTCGAACGCGGCGCCGGCGATCTTGCCGCTGTTGATGCCTTCCAGGACGGCGTTTTCGTCTATTATGCCGCCTCTCGCGCAATTTATAAGCCGCACGCCGTGCTTCATGCCCTCTATCGCCTTTTTATCAATGACATGCCTTGTCTCATCCGTCAAAGGCGCGTGCACCGTAATATAATCCGACCTTTTGAATATATCTTTTACCTCGACAGACTCTATGCCGAGCTCCTTCGCCTTTTCTGATGATAGGAATGGATCATAAGCGATGACCTTCATGCCAAAGGCGAGGGCCCTTTTGGCCACTTCACTGCCTATCCTGCCGAGGCCCACGATCCCGAGGATCTTGCCGTACACCTCGGTGCCCATGAATTTTTTTCTTTCCCACTCGCCTCTCTTGACCGACACGTCAGCCTGAGGTATGTTCCTGGAAAGCGCCAATAACAAAGATACCGCGTGCTCGGCGGTGGACATCGTGTTCCCTCCGGGCGTGTTCATCACTATGATGCCGCGCTTGGAGGCGGCCGCGAGATCCACGTTATCGAGCCCGACCCCGGCCCTGCCTATTACCTTGAGCTTGTCAGCCGACTCTATTATATCTTTCGTGACCTTTGTCTCGCTCCTCACCAGGAGCGCGTCATAATCCCCGATGATCTTTTTCAGCTCTTCGGGCGGAAGCTTGTGCTTCACGTCAACCTGAAATTCCTTTACCTTCTTGAGCATGTCCACGCCTTCCTGCGCCAATGGATCGCTCACTAATATTTTAAACATAACCCGCTCCTTTATTATACCGCCGTCTCTCAACCAAGTGTTTCTTCTATTGCCTTGACCCCGGCCCCTTTATTAAATTTATAACCCATCTCCGCCAACACTGTCTCCAGGGTCGCCACGCAGACAATCACATCCGACGCCGTGATATATCCCATGGTGGCTATCCTGAACATCTTGCCCTTCATCTCGTCCTGGCCGCCTGCTATGCCTACACCGTATTTATCCCTCATGGTCTTCACGAGTTTTTCGCCGTCAACTCCGGCAGGCACCCTTACCGCCGTTACCCCGTCCGAATAAGCGTCAGGCGCGAATAATTCCAGGCCAAGGGCCTTTACCGCGTTACGCACGGAAAGGGCCAGTTTTTTATGACGCTCGAAGATCACCTCGAGCCCCTCTTCCTTTATTATCTTCAGCGCCTCCCTGAGGGCAATCATCAGGTTCACGGCCGGCGTGAAAGGCGTGTCTGTTTTCGCTATCGCCTTTCTGTAGCTCTTGAAATCATAATAATATTTTGGTAACGTTGATTTTTCGACCAGCCCCCACGCCTTTGGGCTGACGCTCACGAACGCCAATCCAGGAGGTATCATGAGGCCTTTCTGCGAACCCGCCACCACAACGTCCACTCCCCATTCGTCTGTCTTCAGGGGGATCGCCGCCAGACCGCTCACGGCGTCCACCACCAATACGGCCTCGTAATTCCTAAGGATGCCCGCGACCGTCTTTATGTCCGTGGCGACGCCTGTTGACGTCTCGCACAGAGTGGCATACACCGCCTTTATCTTCTTGTCTTTTTTCAGGGCCTCGTCCACCTTTTTGGGATCCAGGGCCTTTCCCCACGCCACGTCTATGGACACGAATTCTATGCCGTACGCCTTGCAGATATCTCCCCATCTCTCCCCAAATTTTCCGCCTCTCACTACCAGGGCCTTATCCCCGGGGGAAAGAAGGTTCACTACGGAGGCCTCCATCGCGCCGGTGCCGCTCGAGGCGAATATCAATACCTCGTTCTTTGTCTCATATATGTATTTCAAATCCTCTTCCACATCCTGGATTATCTTCTGGAATTCAGGCGTCCTGTGATGAATGATAGGCCTGGCCATCGTCTCCAAAACCCTCGGGGGTATGGGAGTCGGACCCGGCGTCAATAAATAGTTCTTTAACATTTTAATCTCCTATTTTTTCTTTTTTCCTACTATTACCTCGTCTATGACCCCGTAATTTTTCGCTTCTTCGGCTGACATGAAATAATCCCTGTCAGTGTCTTTCTGGATCTTGTCCATGGGCTGGCCCGTGTGTCTGGCCAGTATCTCGTTGATCTTATCCCTCATCTTTAAAATTTCCTTTGCCTGGATGTTTATGTCCGACGCCTGGCCTTGCACCCCTCCCCATGGCTGGTGGATCATCACCCGCGCGTTAGGAAGCGCAAGGCGCTTACCTTTCGTGCCGGCGGCCAATAACACCGCGCCCATGCTCGTCGCCTGCCCCACGCAATAGGTGCAGACGTCCGGCTTTAAAAACTGCATCGTGTCGTATATCGCGAGGCCGGCCGTAACAACCCCGCCCGGACTGTTGATATATATGTTTATATCCCTGTCAGGGTTTTCCATCTGCAAAAAAAGCATCTGCGCGATTATGACATTCGCGATCACGTCGTCTATCGCTGAACCGATGAAGATTATCCTGTCTTTTAACAGGCGGGAATAGATGTCATACGCCCTCTCGCCTCTGTCTGACTGCTCGATCACCATGGGTATTAACATATTTGCCTCCCAAATTTTGCGAAGCAAAATTTGATCCCGAAGCCGCCTTATTCCAAAACTTACGCGGCGAGGGGCTCTATCTTTGCTTCGCTCAACAAAAATTCCATCACCTTTTTATTCCTGATGTTGACCGCTATCTCGTCCAGGCCGCCATGCTTCTCGAGGTGGCCTTTTATTTCCTCTTTTGTCTTCCTGTATTGGGCCGCGAGGCCTTCCACATACTTATCCAGCTCTTCCTCTTTCACGTATATCTTCTCACTGACACCGATCTTGTCCAATATAAAAAACGCCTTCACCTGTCTCGCAGCCTGTTTCGCGGCGTTCTCCTCCAGTTCCTTCCTGTCTTTATCGCTCATCTCGAATTTCTTGTCAGGGTCCTGCTTTTTCCGCAGGGCCTCCATGTACGCGAGCCGCGCGCCGGCGTCCTTCAATAATCTCTCCTTCTCTGAATTCACCAGCGTCTCAGGGACCTCGAAGTCCATGTCACCCACCAGCTTGTCGATGACCTGCATCTCAAGATCCGCGTCGCTGTCCGCCTTCTGCCTCGCCTCCATGTCCTTGGCGACCGCCGCCTTCAATTTCTCAAGGTCCTCAAAACCCAGATCCTTGGCGAACTCATTGTCTAACAGCGGCAGGACCTTCTCTTTTTCCTGGCTGTCTTTCTTGGGCACGTACTGCGCGTGCATCTCCCTCAGGTACTCCAGGTTTTTGTCAATATCCTCTTTTTTGACGTCCGCCGCTTTCCTTTTTAATTTCAGGCCCTTATAATTTTTCAGATGTATCTCGGGCCTCGTCTCTATGCTCGCCTTGTAAGAAAAGCCTTCCTTGTCGAGCTTGACGTCCGATATATCCGGATAACCTATGGGATCCAGCTTATGCTCTTCCAGTATCCTGCCGTAGGTCTCCGGTATGAGTTTCTTTATGACCTCTTCCCTCGCTGTCTTGGAATAATGCAGCTCCAGGAGATCGCGCGGCGCTCTTCCGACCCTGAAACCGGGCACGCTCGCCACCTTCTGTATGCTGTCGTAGGCCTTGTCAAATTCCTCCCTGACCTTTTCAGCCGGGAGGCTCACCTCAAAGACATGTTTGCAATTTTTTAATTTTTTGACGTTGGACTTCATGGTCACATCCTGAATTTCTCGCCCAGATATATCTCGCGCGCCTTCGGGTCGTTCACGAGGATCTCTTTTGTCCCCTCTATCAGTATCTTGCCCCCTGCCATTATATACGAATGGTTCGTTATTTCAAGAGTTTCTCTCACATTGTGGTCCGTCAGGAGCACGCCCAGGCCCTTGCGCTTCAACTCCCCTATTATCTCCTGCGCGTCAGCCACCGCGATCGGATCTATGCCGCTGAACGGCTCATCCAGTAGGATGAACAGCGGGTTCGTCACCAGCGCCCTGGTTATCTCAAGCCGCCTCTTCTCCCCGCCAGAAAGCATATACGCCTTTTTTCTGGATAAATGCCCTATCCTTAACTCGTCAAGCAGGTCCTTCAGGCGTTTCTTGCGCACAGACCGGGGAAGATGCAGGGTCTCCAGAATGGCCATTATATTTTCTTCCACGGTAAGCTTGCTGAATATGGACGGTTCCTGAGAAAGATACCCAATCCCGCTGCGCGCCCTGCGGTACATCGCGTCCCGCGTTATGTCCTCCCCGTCAAAGATTATGCTCCCGGAATCAGGCTTCAATATGCCGACTATCATGTAAAAAGTGGTTGTCTTGCCCGCTCCGTTAGGGCCCAAAAGCCCCACGACCTCGCCCCTCTTGACCTTTATGGAAACGCCGTCAACGGCCCTCTTCCCGTCATAGGACTTGACCAGATCGTTTATCTCAAGGAGGTGTTCGTTGTTATTGGTTGTCATTTTTAATGATTAGTTTCGGCCTGTCGGGCAGGATCACCCTGCCCTGTTCCACCAGGTAAATCGCCTTTTCGCTGTATGTTATGTTTTCGCCGTTTATTATCCTGACGTTCCCCTTCGCTATGACCCACCTGACGCGCCTTGAGTCCGGGCTGAAATACACATCCATGCGGTCCGCCAGGATGCTCCCTTTTTTATCCTCGACCTTTACCGCGTTATAAAACGTGGCACGGTTTTTCTTGTAATTCAGTTCCAGCGGCCCCTTGCACGTGATCGTTGTCCTCGACGCGCCGTCCGAGCCGCCTATCCCGTCCATGCCGGGGGAAGAGATGCTGACATTTATATCTTCTTTCAGCTCGGCCGTCTTTTCCTCCAGATTACAGACGGCGCCCTTGCCGGAGACGTCCAGATCCGCTCTTTTTATATTGACGTTCGCGTCGGTAACGGCGTTTCTGGTCTCGGCATTCCAGTCCAGATAATCCGTGCTGAGCGTGGTGCCGTCGGTAGCCGCCGCCACCACGTTATTCTCAAGATGGACCACGCTGTCCTCTTTGTTGAAACTGCCTTCCCTCGCCTTTAGTTTAAGGGCCTGCGCGGTCCCAAAAGAAAGCAGGGATATCTCTTCTATGTTCACCTTGGCGTCCTCAACCTGCGCGGTCCTGCCGCTGAGCTTCCACTTCTCGGCGCCCTTGTCCTGGTATTGGACAAAAGAAAAATTCTGCACCTCCTGCTGGGCCTCTTTGTCTTCGGCCGCGAAACAGGCGCGCCACGCCGCGGAAATAAATAAAATAATTATAAAAAAATACGCTTTTTTCATTCTATTGCGGCTCTTTCGTCTTCCACCTGTCATGAAACCATACCCAATGAGAGGGAAATTTCCTGACATGATTCTCTATTATCCTCGTGTATGACCGGACATTCTCCAAGATATCCTTGTCTCTGTCCGGGCCGCCGCCGGCCAATCTAAGCGGGCCCTCGACTAAAATCTCGTGGCCAAATCCCCTGCGCACCATAAAAAAACACACAATAGGACTGCCGGTTAAATAATTCAGGACGGCCGGGCCGCTAGGGGTGTACGCCTTCTTGTTAAAAAAATCCACGAACACGCCTTTGACGCTGTCCATGTCCTGATCCGGCATGATGCCCAGGCATCCGCCTTTCCTTAGAAGATCGATCGCTTCCTTCGCGGAAGAATCCCTGTAAATGACTTTTACGTTGTTCCTCTTCCGTATCCCGGACAGGAACCTCTCAAGGCCTTCCATCCTGACCCGCCTGGCGATCACATTGACAGGCAGGCCTTTCATCGCCAGGTAATGGGCCAAAAGCTCCCAATTCCCGAAATGCGCCGAGACCGCTATCAGGCCCTTTCCGCCGGAAATCATATCGCGGATACGCCCTATGCCGTCCCCGCACGCGATATACCTGTCTATATTCCTGACATTAAACTTTGACAGGCATATCACCTCTACCAGGTTCTTCCCTAAATTTTCAAAGACCTTCAGCGCTATGGACTTTTTCTCCTCCGGGGTCTTCGCGTCCCCGAAGGCGATGTTTAAATTATTCAACGCCTTTACGCGTTCTCTCTTTAAAACATGAAAACACAGGCGTCCGCCGAGACAACCCAGCCTCAAGGCGGCGTTCAGTGGCAATATAAAGATACAAAAAGCGAATACCCTGAAGAGCGCGAAAAGCACGGCCCTCCTGGGCCTGATCCTTGCCATAACCGCAGTATATTATCACAGGAGAGATATTAAGTCAATATTTACCGGATTGAGGAGGTCCTGATCCTGTTATTTAAGCAGGTCCTTTACCTTCGCGACCACATTGTCCAGCTCAAATGGTTTTTCGATATAACCGCTGATCTTCTGGAACGCGAATAAATCCCTGACCTTTTCCTCCTCCTTGCCGCTTAACATCAAGACAGGGATGTTCCTTGTCTTTGGCAGGCGCCTTATTTCCTTCAGGCACGAATAACCGTCCATCCTGGGCATCATGATATCCATGATGATGAGATCGGGCGATTCCGCCTCGGCGGTCTTCACCCCCACGTCACCGTCGCCCGCGGTCACCACATCATAGCTTTCCTGTTGCAGGCGTATCTTAAGCAATTTCTGCATGTCTTCTTCGTCGTCAATCACCAGTATCTTCTTCTGGTCTCCCATGTCCGCCCTCCTCTATGTTTTAGCCAATAGTCCGCGTATCTTTTCCAGCAGTTCCTGCGGTTCAAAAGGCTTCGCCACGTAGGCGTCGGCCTTTATCTCCCCGCCGTCTTCCCCGTTTTCCTCATGCGCGCGCGCGGTAAAGATGATTATGGGTATGTCCTTGTAATTCTCATCCGACTTGAGCGCCCGGCATACCTTGTAACCGTCCAGCTTGGGCAGCATCAGATCCAGTATTATCAGATCCGGCCTTTCCGAACGGGCCCTCTCAAGCGCGTCCTGCCCGTCAAAGGCCGACAAGACGGAATAATTATTCGCCTCCAGCCTGAACTTGAGGATGTTCACTATGTCTTCTTCGTCGTCGACTATCAATATCCTCTTCTTATCCGTTGTCATTTTTCTCGCCCAAAAGAACCCGTATCTTCTGCAGTAATTCCTTCGTCTCGAACGGCTTCTCCAGGAAAAAGGCCACTTTTTCAAGCGCGAAGAGGTCCCCCACCTTTTTCTTCTCTTTCGCCGTCAGGACTATGACGGGGATGGCGCCGTACGACTCCTCTTTTCTCATCTCCCTCAGGGCGCTGTAGCCGTCCATCCTGGGCAACATGATGTC
>JBAZOA010000038.1:0-13000 GCA_041648935.1 Candidatus Omnitrophota bacterium
CTGGAAAACCTCAAGAGGTCCAGGCTCAACCAGGCTATAAAATCCATGAGGATCCCGATAAAAGAACACTCCGGGGTATTGGCGATGACCACCATCGAGGGCATGCCGTTCGTGATAAATACGCCGGAATCAAAACTCAAGGTGAATAACGAGTACTCGAGGCTCCTGGACCTGGACGAATTCGTGACGGTGCCGCTGAAGGCGAAAGATAAGGTGATAGGCGTGCTCGTGGCTGACAACAGGTTCGACAGGAACCCTATTACCAACGATGACATACGCATGCTGACCATGTTCGCGAACCAGGCCGGGCTCGCCATAGAGAATTCGCGCCTTTACGAACAGACAGTGATACTGTCCAATTCAGACTCCCTGACAGGCCTGTGGAACCACGGTTATTTCCAGTACCTGTTAGGCGAGGAGATCAGGAGGGCCGCGTCACTGAAATCCCACCTGACCCTGGTCATGATAGACATAGATAATTTCAAGGCATTCAACGACAATTACGGGCACCAGGCCGGGGACAGCATACTGAAGGAAATATCCAGGACTTTCAGGGACGCGTCGAGAAAGATAGACATAATCGCCCGTTACGGCGGCGAGGAATTCGCGATAATACTGCCTTCCACGAGAAAAGAAGAGGCCCTTCTCGTGGCTGACCGCATAAGAAAGGCCGTCGAATCAAACACGGCGCTGAAGAATACCACCGTCAGCATGGGCGTGGCGACTTTCCCGGAAAATGGGGACGACAAAGAGTCTCTCATACTTAAAGCCGACAAGGCGCTCTACGAGGCGAAGAGAACGGGAAAAAACAAAATCTGCGCGTAAACTCTTATTTAAACCTGCCCTACAGTTTCCTGCTTTTTAGCGTCTGAAAATTTCACTGACACGACCTTTGATACGCCTGACTGCTGCATGGTGATGCCGTACATCACGTCCGCCTTATCAATGGTCTTCTTATTGTGGGTAATCACGATGAACTGCGAGGTGTTCGTGAACATGTCAAGGGATCTCGCGAACCTGTCGACGTTTGACTCATCCAGGGGGGCGTCTATCTCATCAAGCACGCAGAACGGGCTCGGTTTTACCTTGAATATGGCGAAAAGGAGCGACACGGCGGTAAGCGCCTTCTCCCCGCCTGAAAGCAGAGACACGTTCTGAAGCCGCTTGCCGGGAGGGCGCGCGACTATATCTATGCCGCACTCCAGCACATTACCGTCGTCCAGGAGGACCAGCTCGCCGTCTCCCCCGCCGAATAACATCTTGAAGAAATTCCTGAATTCAACCTGTATATTTTTAAACGTCTCTATGAAAAGCTCCTTGGTGGTCTTATTTATCTTGTCGATCGCCTTCAGAAGGGAATCCTTAGCCTTCATAAGATCGTCTCTCTGGTTGGTCAAAAACACAAACCTGTCCTGGAGTTCCCTATTTTCCTCTATGGCCACGAGATTCACCGTGCCCATGGCCTCCACTCCTGAGCGGGACTCCTCCGCTTCTTTCTTCAGCGTCTCTCTGTCAACCGTCCGCCAATCTTCCGGCAGGACGACTTCCTCCAGCTCCATTTTATAAACATCCCTGACGCGCTGTTTTAGATTGTCCATGCTGTAGGTAACTTCTGTCCTCTTAAGATCCACCCCGTGCGACTTGGATTTGACCTCATCCAAAGCGCGCTCCGCCTGGTCCATCGCCGATTCCGAGGCGCTGAATTTAGCCAGCGTCTCCGAATAGGCCTTTTCAACTTCCTGAAGGACCACTGTCTTGCCTGAACTCCCTTCCGACAGGGACCTCACCCTTTGCTCCAGTTCCGCTATCTCGGCCCTTAACTCGTCTATCTTCCTCGAAGACGCCTCCCGCTCCATCCTGCGGGAATTTATGGCTGACTTCACGTCGTTCAGCGAGGACTCCAGTATGCCCAGGGTGCTGGCGAGGCCCTCTTTTTTGCTTTCGAACGCGCCCAGTTCCGTCCTCTGCTCCGTTACATATACTATCAACTCCTCTTTTTCCCTGGCGTAATTGACCAGCAGGCGCTCGTTCTGTTTTATCCTCTCCTCATTCACCCGAGCCTCTTCCTCTATCTGGCTCAAGGTCTTTGTCATCGACTCCTCTTCCTGCCTCAAGGTGACTATCTCCGAATTCACCTCGTCTATCTCCAGGTTCGCCAGCGATATCTCGTCAGATACGCCTTTTATGTTTTCCTCTATGTTGGACCCGCGGCTGATCGCGTTTGCCAGGAGCACGCCTTTCGCGCTCAGGTCAGCGGCCGTTGATTCTATCTGCCGCTCCAATTCTTTTATCTCGTCTTCCTTTTGGCCCCTCTCGGTCTCCAATAAACCGGATTGTCTTTCCAGGCCGGCCACCTCTTCGGACAGCTCCTGTATCCTGGCGTCCCTGTTGATAAGGCCGAGGTCGTCTTTCAGGGAATAACCGCCTGAGACAAAACCCTGCTGGACCGTCTCCCCGTCCAGGGTGATGAATACGCCGCCGCGCGGATCGTCTTTTAATAACGACCTGGCGTCTTCCAGCGTCTTCACGATGTAAACGCCGGACAGCACGTGCCTCAATATATTCTGATAAGACGGGTCCGCTGACACGAAATCAATGGCCCTGCCCAGGACGCGGCTGTCCTGAAGCGCGGCGGCTTCCTTTAATTCCCCGGCCTTGGCGTTAAAATACCCGGCGTCCGCGAAAAGGACCTTGCCGGATGAGTTCGTCTTCAGGTAATTTATGGAATCCTCTATCGAATAAGAATCATCCGCGACTATGGCCTGCAGATATTTCTCCAGGGCCGATTCTATGGCCTTTTCATAACCTCTCTTGACTTTCAGGAGGTTCGCGATTGAGCCGCGCACGCCTTTTCTCTCAGGGCCCTGAGGCCTTTCCAATATGGCCTTTACGCCGGATGAAAAACCCTCATGCCTTGCCCTGGCGCCTTCCAGCATCTCCAGCCTGGATTTTCCCGTGGCCAGACTTGAACTTATTTCTTTAAGCTGATTTTCCAGGGACTCCACGCGGCTCAGGCTGTCTGATTTTAATTTTAAGATCTCGTCCTTACGCGAAGACAACAAGGAAACTTCTTTCTCTATGGCCTCGGCCTCAGCCGCCGCCTCATTTAATTTTGCCTCAAGGCCGCTCTTCTCCTCAAGTATGGTCTGCTTTTCCGTCTCCAGGCGCTTCAGGCGGCTGTCGTGGCTCGAAAGCGTGGTGGAGACCTTGGCCATGTTATTCCTGAGCTTGGCCTGCCTTGACGCGATATCCACGATATTGGCCTTTGAGGTGGAAAGCGCTGTCTCGCTGGCCTTTATCGCCCTGGAAATCTCGTCCAGCCTGGCCTCTTTCGCCTTCAATAAAGCGACCCGCTCCGTATCCTCCTTGTTCATGACCGACAGTTTTTCTCTCAGGGAAAAAACCTCTTTTTCCTGAGACGCTGTGCTTTCAGAACTTTTTAATATCTCGCTCTCGAGATCCGCCCTTCTCTTTATGAGTTCCTCTATCCTCTCCCTGTCCATCAAGATCTTATCCTGGGCCTTGGATATCTCGGAATCTGTCTCTATGATGCCTGATTTCAGCTCCATGCGCCTTGTCTCTACCTGAGACCTCTCCTTATTTAACTCAACCAGGGACGCGCGCGTGGCGTTCAACTCCTCTTCCAGGGATTTTTCCCTGGCCTTCAGCTCGTCCGTATTGACATTCGCTTCTCTGAACCTCGCGCTCAGGCCCTCAAGATCTATCCTGGACAGTTTCAATTCCAGAGACTTCAATACCTCGTAACGATCCTTGTAACGCTCGGCCTTTTTCGCCTGGCGCTCTATGGAATTTATCTGACGCTTTACCTCAACTATGATGTCGTTTATCCTGACTAGATTCTGCTCCGTGTCCTCGAGCCGCCTAAGCGCCTCCCGTTTCTTCGCCTTGTACTTTGTTATACCGCTGGCCTCCTCGAATATCTCGCGGCGGTCCTCAGGCCTGGAACTGATGACCTGATCCATCTTACCCTGTTCCATCAGGGAATACGCGCTCGTGCCGATGCCCGTGCCCATGAATAACTCACTTATGTCTTTCAGGCGCACGGGCGTCTTGTTCAGCATGTACTCGCTCTCGCCGGAACGATACAGGCGCCTCGTCACCGTCACCTCGTCGTATTCTATGGGAAGTATCCTGTCCTGATTTGAAAGGGTGAGAGAAACTTCAGCGAAACTCACCGGCTCCTTGCCGTCCGTGCCGTTGAATATCACGTCTTCCATCTTGCCGCCGCGCAAGACCTTGGCTGACTGCTCGCCCAGCACCCATTTTATGGAATCGGCGATGTTTGATTTTCCGCAGCCGTTGGGGCCGACCACGGCGGTCACGCCGGGCTCGAAATCCAGGCGCGTCCTGTCAGCGAATGATTTGAAACCAAATAATTCCAGCGATTTAAAATACATTTATTTTTTCAACACCTCTTTAAACCTTTTTGTAAGTTCCGGCAGAATCTCAAACAAATCCCCGACTATTCCGTAAGTCGCCACCGTGAATATGGGCGCGTGCGGGTCTTTATTTATCGCCACTATTATCTCGGACGACTGCATGCCCACGAGGTGCTGTATCTGGCCGGATATGCCGCACGCTATGTAAATCTTAGGGCAGACAGTCTTGCCTGTCTGGCCCACCTGGTGCGAATACGTCTTCCACCCGCTGTCAACAGCGGCGCGCGACGCGCCCACGGCCCCGCCCAGGACCTTTGCCAGGTCTTCCACTAATTTGAAATTTTCGGGATTCTGCATGCCCCTGCCGCCCGAGACAATGATATCAGCCTCGGTGAGATTTACTGTCTCCTCTATCTCCTCGACTATGTCGAGAAGCTTAGTCCTGGAAAAATATTCCTCTTTCCCGTATTTCTTTTCTATGATCTGGCCTTTATGATGTTTATTTTCCTCCGCCTCTTTCATGACCTTGTGCCTGACAGTGGACATCTGAGGCCTGTGATTAGGGCATATGATGGTGGCCATTATGTTACCGCCAAACGCGGGGCGTGTCTGGAGCAGCAGCCTTTCTTTCCTGTCTATGTCAAGACCCGTGCAGTCAGCCGTGAGGCCCGCGTGTATCCCTATCGCGACCCTGGATATCAATGACCTCCCTATGGAGGTCGCGCCGCAGAGGACTATCTCGGGCTTATGCTCTTTTATCAATTTCACCAGGACCTTTGAATAAGGCTCGTCCTGATAATTTTTTAGTTCAGGCGCGTCAACCAGATAGACTTTATTGGCCCCCCTGTGTATCACCTTCTGCGCCTCGGTTTTCACGTTTTCGCCGAGAAGGACGCCGCACAGGTCAACGCCAAGCTGGTCGGCCAGCTCGCGGCCCTTGCCCAGAAGCTCGTATGCCACGCTTTGAACCGCGCCTTTTTTCTGCTCGCAGAATACCCAGACATCCTTATAGGCGTCCAGCTTTTTCGGGAAATCTATATCCGAGGGGCTGAGTTTCGTCAGGACAATCGCGCTGAACTTGCAGGACTCTATGCAGGCGCCGCAGAGCGTGCATTTATCCAGATTAATAACCGCCTTTTTATTGACCACCTCTATGGCGCCGAAGGGACAGACCCTGACGCAGAGCTTACAGCCCGTGCATTTTTCCGTTATTACCTTGATTGACATATCACTCCTATGGTATTTCGCATTTCAATAATTCCACCAATTTCCCGCAGATTTCCTTTGCCTCGCCTTCCAGCATCTGGCCGCCCTTGCGCGGCGGGGGCGTGAATATCCTGACTACCTTTGTCGGAGAGCCGTTAAGACCCAATAGGCCCGGATCCACGTCCAGGTCTTTCGCCAATATCTTTTTTATCTCTATTTTCTTGGCCCTCATCTTGCCCTTGAGAGACGGCAGCCTGGGCTCGTTGATCTCTTTCACCACCGTTATGAGGCACGGGAGCGGCGATTCTATTATCTCGTAACCTTCCTCTGTCATCTTTTCCGCGCGCATGTGCCGGTGAGCGCCGTCCAGTTTCACGTCTTCTATCTTTTTCACGTAGGTTATCTGCGGTATGTCGAGATGGGCTGAGATGCCCGGCCCTACCTGCGCGGTGTCGCCGTCAATCGCCTGCTTGCCGCATATTATCAAATCAAACTGCCCGATCTTCTGAATGGCCTTGGAAAGAGTGTAACTCGTGGCCCAGGTGTCGCTCCCGGCAAAGGCCCTGTCAGAAACCAATACTGCCTCGTCAGCGCCCAGGGATATCGCCTCGCGCAGCGCCTCTTCAGCCTGCGGAGGCCCCATGGTCACTATGGTGACTGTCCCGCCGAACTTCTCTTTAAGGCGCACGCCTTCTTCTATGGCGTACGCGTCAAAAGGATTTATGATGCTCTGCACGCCCGCGCGTATAAGCGTGTTTGTCTCAGGGTCTATCCTGACATTGGTGGTGTCAGGGACCTGTTTTATGCAGACAATTATATTCATTTGGAAACGCTCTCCTTTATCACGTGATTCGCTATTATGCCGCGCTGTATCTGGTTAGTGCCTTCATATATCTGCGTGATCTTGGCGTCGCGCATGAATTTCTCGATCGGATAATCTCTCATGTAACCGTACCCGCCGAACAACTGCACGCAGTCGGTGGTGACCTTCATGGCCGTGTCAGACGCGAACAGCTTTGCCATCGCCGATTCCTTGCCGACCTTTGGATTGCCGCTATCGAGCATCCTGGCGCACGCGTAGACAAGCGCCCTTGACGCCTCTATCTCAGTGGCCATATCAGCCAGCATGAACTGTAAGCCCTGAAAACTGGTTATGCTCTTCCCAAACTGTTTTCTTTGCTTCATGTACTCAATGGTCAGGTCCAAAGCGCCCTGCGCGATGCCAACCGCCTGCGCCGCGACCCCCGGCCTTGACTGATCGAACGTCTTCATGGCCACGATAAACCCCATGCCTTCTTTACCAAGCAGGTTTTCTTTGGGTATCTTACAGTCCGTGAAAACAAGCTCTCTCGTGGCTGACGCGCGTATGCCCATCTTATCCTCTTTCTTGCCGAACTCAAAACCCTTCATGCCTTTTTCCACTATGAAGGCGGCCGCGCCCCGCGCGCCCTTTGACCTGTCAACAGAGGCGACCACGGTATACGTCTCCGCTTCCCCGCCGTTGGTGATCCACTGTTTTGTGCCGTTAAGGATATAATAATCGCCTTTTTTCTCAGCCGTCGTGGCGATAGCTCCCGCGTCACTGCCGGCCCCGGCCTCTGTCAACCCGAACGCCGCGAGCTTCTTGCCCTTGGCTATGTCCGGAAGATATTTCTTTTTCTGCTCGTCCGTGCCGAATAATATTATGGGATAAGTGCCCAGCGCTGTCGCGGCGAACGCGAGGGATATCCCGCCGCACGCCCTTGACAATTCTTCCGTGGCCAGCACCAGTTCCATGGCCCCGCCGCCGGTACCGCCGTATTTTTCCTCGATATATATGCCGCAGAGATCGCTGTCCGACATTATCTTTATTATATCCCAGGGAAATATGCCCTCGGCGTCGTACTTGGCGGCCAGAGGTTTGATTTTCTCCTGGGCGATCTGCCTTGCCAAATCACGTATCATCACCTGTTCCTCAGTCAACAAATAATCCATACAAACTCCTTTCTATTTTATCGTATAATTAAGCCTCTTGAGCCTGCCGTTTCTCATGATATCCACATTCACCGCGCTTAACTTCCTGTTGCCCTTTATGGACTCGTAAACCCTGTATATCCCCAGGAGCGTCCTGACCTCGTGCCCGTTCACGCTCTTTATGACGTCGCCTTCTTTTATGCCGAAATTCTCCGTGATCCTCGAAGAGGCCAGGTCCTTCACCAGGAATCCGTCTCTATTGAGCACGAATACCCCCAGCTCGGAATCCAGCTTCAGGGACGCGCCTTCCTTGTGTTTATAACCCGGCTCGACACCCTTGATCACGGAAAGAAGCGCTGAACCGGCATTGTAAAAAGCGGGCCTCGTGCTTTTCCTGTCAATGGCCCACGTGTCTTCCTCTATCCTGCTTGTCTCTATCCTGTCAAAAAGCTCTGTCTTGAGCCCTCCGGACTCGGCGACGCGCCTCTTTTCCAATATTATTTTTTTCTTGTCCAGATCCTTTACCGTGAAATCCTCTACCTGGTCCCTTGTCAGTTTTTTAGCCGTCTTGTACCTGTATTCTATCACGTCCGATTCCACTGTCTTCTCAAAGAACACGTCCGCGCCGCCCAGCGGGACCCTTTCTCCCTCATTCAATACAACAGGGTCCTTTGAATCGACATCCCGCAGCACCACTATACCTTTTTGTATGTCTATCACGCGCAGGGAGCCGCGCGGGCCCGTTTTTGAATAAAAGATGTCCCCTTTGACGCACAGCTTCTTCTGATCGTTACCCATGTTGAACACGGCGTACCAGGACTTTTCGCTGTCCTTTACAGTGCCCACCACCGCGGCGTAAGCCGCGGAACCGGCCAAAAGACAGGCTAATAAAAATATCGATAATACCTTTTTAAAACTGGACATATTATGTAAATTATATTCAATATACGCCATAGGTCAAGCAAAATCTGCCTTATGCCTTCATCTTTTCATCGGCAGTTTTATCGTAAATACCGCGCCCTTTCCATATTCTGAATCGCAACTAATGCTGCCCTTGTGTCTCTCTATAAAATCTCTTATTACGCATAGCCCAAGCCCGCTTCCCTTATTGGATGTGGCCTTTGTGGTAAAATAAGGCGTAAAAAGTTTCCTGAGGTTCTCTCTTGTAAGGCCTATGCCGTCATCCCTGATTATCACCTCGACATTTGAACCATCCTGTCTGAGAGTAACTTCTATTATTCCGTCAAAAGAACCCTCCTGCCCCAATTTATTCTCATTTATGAGACGCATCTTTTCCTGTATGGCGTCATAAGAATTATCGATTAGATTATAGAAAGCATCCTGCAGCAATGCCTCGCTTGCCACTATGCTGGGATTGGTTATCAAAGAGTCCATGCTGAATTTAACTTCCTTTGCCTTTTCAATATCCGAACGCGAGCGGCTTATCATTACAAGTTTATAGGCATTGTCTATGAGACCGGGAAGGTTAAATTCCTGGAATTCCATCTTTGCCTTTGCCCTTTTTAATATAGCTGACGTTATCTCTTTTCCCTTATAGACCTCTTTGTCGATCATCTCCAGGGCGGATTTCGCGTCCTCCAGGACAAATTTTATCTTCTCATCCGGCTGATTGCTTATATCAAGATTTTCCAACTTGAAAAGCAAGAGCTCCACTGAGGAGCTTATCGCCGCGAGGCGGTTATTAAACTGATGGGACGCGCCCGGCGCCATGTCCGCGAGCGCTTCTCTCTTGGATTTTTCAAGCAAGGCGAACATTTCCTTCTGGTGGAATTGGGCGTTTTCAATAGCCAGGGCGGCCTCATTGGATAAGACCATCAGTAAATTTAAATCTTCCTGCGAAAATGGGATTTTATTTTTCCTGTCGGATAAAACCACAAAACCCACGAGCCCATTCCTTAAAAAAGACGGGATAACCGTATTTATCCTGAGTCCGGACAGGACGCCAAAAAGTTCTTTCGCGCGGCCCGCGGAAGGGGCCGGCGCGTAAAAACCCAATTCTTCCGTCACTATGGGGAACTTCTTGATATACAGCTGGCGCACAAGCTGGCCGGATGCCTCAAATTCCTGCGGAAGCCCAATCTCTTCCTTTGGCTGCCAGACGCTGCTCAACAGATACTTATCATACTGGCTTTCGTATAAATATATGGCGGCGAAGTTCAATCTTAATATCTTCACCAAATAATGCGCTATGAGCTTTAAAAGAACTTTCAGATTATTAAAGCGGAGCATGTTATGAGAAAGCCGCCTCAGGGCCTCTTGTGTTTTGAACTCCTGAGCCCTGATGCGCGACTCAAATCTTTTTTGCAATTTCATATAAATAAATGGGCCTGCGCTGGACAATACCGCCATTAAAAATAGCGGCAAAGACCATAAAGAACGATTAGAATTATAAACAAACCATCCTGCAATAAAAGGGATGCCTAAGACAAGCGCATAAACAAAAGTAAATACGCCGGCGCGGGTAAAGACAATTCTGATGTCCATAAGACGATGCCTGATCATAGCGTAAGCCGTAAAACCAGCCAAAACAATCAATCCATATATCCCCATGCGAGAAATTACCACGGGCAAAACAAATAACTGTGTTAAAATTAGATTAATCGTCAATGCTATGAAAGCCGCTATAGAAATACCTAGAAGCACATAATAAATCTGTAACCGCTGATTTCCTTTATATCGCCTTATTTTTAAAATTAAACTCAGGCTGCCTTTTACGGCATAACCAAATAAAATAACAGCGTAAGGAATAAACAACGTGCTCTCGCTGAACTGAATACCCTGTCCTGTCAATTTAATATCCCGTATAATTAAGTTTGAAAAAGAAAATAAACCCAGCATAATCATGGGAATCAACATCTTTATTTTCTTCTGAATGGTAATCTCTGTTGGCTCAGGGAAATTCAGACAAAATAAAAGATAGTAATAAAATATAAACGGGGCTATAAAAAAATCCAATCTCAAAAATAATGAAGATACCGAAATATCTATAAATTCATTTTCTAGATAATTGGCTATGACCCATAATGTTATTACAAAATAAAATTTGCTAAAAATCAGATTTGTCTTATTCTTGGGTGATTTAAGATACACTAGGGCCGCGAAAAATAAAAGGGCCAATTCCACAATAATAATTATAACCAACCCAAACATCCTTTAATTCCTTTGGTTTTTTTAGCTATCTCGTTCTTCGTCGATATATATTCCAACGGCCTTTTTACCCACTTTCCTCAATTCACGCGTCTTGTATATCTTAATTCTCCATAATCTAGACAATGCGCCTGATAAAAATGGAAATAACTTTGTGCCCTTATAAAACGGGTTTTTCCATGTCACCAGAACTCCATAATTCAGGCTCTCTTTGTCTTCAAAATAATCCCTAATCAATCTTACGGGATATATGCCCAATGTTAAATATAATGACAATTCCGGATCTAAAAGCGACCCTTTTTTTGTCCTGGTAAAAATATATTTTTCTGGAAGTATATCCCTGGCATATTTATGATACTTTGACATCCTGGCCCCGAAAACCGTACGTTTTAATTTTCTCCTAATTATCAACTTACCTAATCCTTCAATTAATTTAGCGGGAATCATTCTGTTGTTTTGCGGCAACGCGCTCAAATTAATTCCATACAAACTATCCCCTTTTGGATTGTGACTCTCTGCTATAAAACCATTATCAGTTAAATTGTACCAATCAAAATTTTTCTTCTTCGTGTCTTTATAATAAATTATCTCGGAACAGATGAAACCCATCATTTTATTGGCTTTAAACGCGCATAAAACCCCTTCAGGAAATGTGGCGATCCTGGAAAGAAACATCTCTCTGGTCGCGCGCATCTCTTTTGGCCAGACCTTGCGCTCTATTTCCATCATCTCATCAATATCCGCCTCTGTGGCACTTCTCACATAAATATTATCGCGTCCTCTCTTTAATAATCCCATTTAATCCCCTTTCATTAATTCTTTCCAGGTGTTTTTACAATCACAGTCAATGGTTTCAAAAATAGACAGGACATGATTTATCCTGTACCGGCTGAGGAGCTTTTCTACCTTAGCGGAACAATGCCCGCAATTTCCGGGCTTGGCTGATGGAAATGGAAAATCCGAAAAAGAACCTATCTGAATATCGCCTAAAACATGAGCGACCCTGATCACCTCTATCATGCTCCATAACCACGGCGGCCTGTATTTACCCTGGCGATATAACTCTTCCATCCTCGTGCCTTTTTGAATACAAGAGGCCTCAAAACTCACTTCATCACTGCCCGTGTCAAAGGCGTATCTGGCGGTCTTTATCGCCTCCTCCACGGCTTCTTTTTCGGACAAATAAAGCGGCTTGATCAAGACATAAGTCAAGATCCTCGCCCCTGACAATTTGGCTGTTTTTATGGCTCCCTCGTAAGACTCTTTGCTCATGCCCTTATTGATGTAATCATTGCGGACGCGGTCAGTCACTGATTCCAGGCCGATGCCAATCTTCAGCTTCTTTGGTTTAAGGCGGGCTGTTATCTCCTGAATACGAATCGGATTGATATATTCCGGACGGGATTCTACGAGCAGTATTTCCAAATCGATATTTCCCCTGGCTTTTTCAATGACCATGTCCTGGACGCGACGTGATATCTCCTCATCATTGAAAAAACTTCCTCCATTATAAATATTCAGCGCCCTGGGCTGTTTTTTCACCAGGCTGGACCACCCCAATTCAAAAAGACGCGCGATTTCATCATCGTTAAAGATCCTGTCAATCCCCAGGGAGGAAAGCGCGTTTTTAAAACCGCACATCGTGCACCCGCCGCTTTTATCTTTTGCCCAGGAACATCCTTTGCCCGGCAGAAGCAGCGTGGCGTTTAAGACAGGTTTTTTGGAAACATGGTCATATTTATAAAAAGTATGGGCTATCTTTATGCCCATCAAGCTGATCAGCGCTCCCAGCAGATTTTTATTGACTCTGTCCAATCTAACCCTGGTCAAAATACCAGACATCATTAGATTTATTTCTCCCGCGGGTCAGGTTATCTCATTCATACCTGACAACAACGTTGAATTCCGCCTCTTCTTTCTTCAGGCCCTTCGGAAACCTGGAAAACGGCGACGCCTTTTTCACGCAGCTCACCGCGTTCCTGACTAATTTCAAATCAGGCCTATTCAAGACTATGGGACCTTTTATCAAAAATCCTTCTTTATCAAGGGTAAACTGGAGCTCGACCTCACCCCGCAGGCCGCCGACGTCCTCCCTTGACGCCGCGTCATTAATATCTTTGCGCAGCGCCAGATAATATCTTTCATAGGGGGTCTTTTCGGCCGCGGCCGGATCCGTTTCGATCGCAGTCGATCGTGACACCGCGGGCCGCTTGGGCGCTTCTTTCCTGCCGCCGAACAGCTGGGTCCATTTTGATTTTTGTTTCGGTTTCTTC
>JBAZOA010000039.1:0-12318 GCA_041648935.1 Candidatus Omnitrophota bacterium
GAAGAGACCGTCAAAAAGCGCCTTGAGGGCATGGAGGCCGGGAAGATAGAGACAAGGCCCGAGACCCAGGCCGCCGCGGCGCCCGCGCCGGCGAAAGAGCGGAAAAAAATAAAACTGCCGGCGGTCAATATAGGCCCTTATTTAAAATACGCGGCGATTATCGCCGCGGTTATTTTCGCGGTCCGCGTAAGCGCGCCGTTATTCAAGTCGTTGTCCAAGATAAGGCTCCCCAGGCCCGCGCCAAAGGTTGAGAAGATAGTGGTTAAAAAACAGGCCCCGGCGCCGGCGGCCGCGCCCGCTCAAAAGATAAGCGCCCCGTCCAAGAGCGGCATGGTGGAATTGGAGATCAAGGCCGCCTCGAATAACTGGATCCAGGTCACGGCGGACGGCGAGATCCTGTTCAAGGGCGTGCTCAGAAAAGGCAGTCAGGAAAGATGGCAGGCCAAGAAAGAGATATGGCTGTGGTTGAGCGACGCGGGCGGCGCGAACGTGACGGTCAACGGCAAGGACATCGGCGTCCTGGGCAAAAAAGACGAAAAAAAGAGCGGTATCATCATCGATAAAGAAGGCATTCAGTAACCCGGCAGCAATTAACTCGCGCAAGTTGACACTCAAGCAATACTCCTTTTGTCAACTTAGACAATTATGGGCATAAGTTTCAGCATTATCAGTCTGGGTTGTCCAAGGAATTTAGTGGATTCAGAGCGGATCGCGTCTGAATTCAGGAAAAAAGGCTGTAAGTTACAGGAAGATGTTACGGGGTCGGATGTCCTGATAATAAATACCTGCGCCTTTATCGAAGACGCCAAGCGGGAATCCATAGACGTTATATTAAAGGCGATAGACGCGAAGAAAGAGGGCAGGATAAAAAAGATAATAGTGGCGGGTTGTCTTTCGGAAAGATATGGCAAGGAATTGGCCAAGGAACTGGGGGAGGTGGATGAGTTCAGGGGCGTCCTGGATTTCAAGGATAACGGCGCCGTCTCAAAGCTCACCCCTGCGCATTACGCTTACGTGAAGATCTCCGAGGGGTGCGTTAACCGGTGTTCGTATTGCGTGATACCTTATCTGAAAGGACCTTATAAAAGCAGGACGATCAGGTCCATAAAAGATGAGGTCGCCGGACTGGTAAAAAAAGGCGCCAGGGAAATCGTCCTGGTCGGTCAGGACACTTCTTTGTATGGCATAGACCTGTATAAAAATAAAAAACTCGCTTGTCTTTTGAGGGATCTGGCGCGGAACGCGGGCGACGCGTGGATAAGGGTCTTGTATCTGCACCCGGCGAATCTGGATAAAGAGGTGATAAAGGTTATCAGGGACAATGAAAACATATGCAGATACGTGGATCTTCCGCTCGAACACATAAATGATAACGTGCTGAGCCGCATGAAAAGGCGCGCAAAAAAGAAAGAAATTGTTTCCTTGCTGGAGTTTATCAGGAAAGAGATCCCCGGGGTCGCATTGAGGACTTCCCTGATAGTCGGTTTTCCCGGTGAGACGGAGAGGGAATTCAGGGAATTGGCGGATTTTGTCAATGAGATGGAATTTGAGCGGCTGGGCGTATTTAAATATTCCAGGGAAGAGGGGACGCCCGCTTATAATTACGAAGGTCAGATATCCGACAGGATAATCAACAGGAGATTTGACGAGATAATGTCGTTGCAGCAGCGGATATCCGCGCGCGTGAATGAAAGATTTAAAGGCAGGACGCTCAAGGTCCTGGTCGAGGAAAAAAAGGAAGGATGTTATCTGGCGAGGACCGAATACGACGCGCCTGAGGTGGATGGGATGGTGTACGTGAAGGGCAAGGGTTTAAGTATAGGAAATTTCGCCGATGTCAGGATAACGGATACCTATGAATACGATCTGGCGGGAGAGGTGGTCAGATGAACCTGGCGAATAAGCTTACTGTCTCAAGGATAATCCTGGCCGGTGTCTTGATAATGTTTTTGTTTATAAAAGGCGCCGGCGCGAAATTTACGGCGCTGGCCGTTTTTACCATCGCCTGCGTGACTGATTATTATGATGGGTTTTTAGCCAGAAAGACAGGCAGTATAACTGATTTCGGGAAATTGATGGACCCGATAGCCGATAAGATCCTTGTCCTTGGCGCCTTTCTCGCCTTTGTCGAGATGAAGATAATCCCGGCGTGGATGGTCATAATAATCATAACCCGGGAGTTTTTCATCACCGGGATACGGGTCATGGCCTTGTCTCAGAAAAAAGTGCTTGCCGCGGATAGCGGGGGAAAACATAAGACTGTTTCCCAGATGGTGGCGGTCTTTTCCATCCTGATATTTTTAATAATAAGGGATTCCGGCTTCACGTTCAATTACCTGGAATATTATGAGGTCGGGCTGCATGTTTTAATGATAGTGGCGGTAAGCATGACATTGGTGTCGGGTGTGTCATACCTCCTTAAAAATAGAGACATTTTCATGGGAGAAAGATGATCAATAAACTCTGCAAGATGGTATCAAGCGTTTTTTACCTGGGTTACCTGCCTGTGGCGCCGGGGACCATGGGCAGTTTCGCCGCGCTTTTTTTGTATTATTTCATACACGGCGATCGAGGGGCGATAGGCATAGCGATAGTATCAAGTCTTGTCATAGGTTTTTTTGCCGCGGGCAAGGCTGAAGAGGCGTTCGGCGAGAAAGACCCTTCAGAGGTGGTCATAGACGAATTCGCCGGGATGCTTATCGCCGTGTACAGCCTGCCGTATACGATGGGATACATGGTAGGCGGGTTTTTATTGTTTAGGTTTTTTGACATAGTAAAGCCGAGGCCCATACACGAATTAGAAAAACTCCATGGCGGGCTTGGCATAATGGCAGACGACGTGATAGCCGGCCTGTACGCCAACTTTATACTCCAGACTGTTTACATAATAAACTTATTGTGCCATTGAGAATTTTGCCAGAGGGGCGTAGATAGCGCCTTTTGGCGTGAGCGTGCTTTGGAATAGGGTTATCTCATCGGCGCGAAAAGCGTCTTTCAGATTGAACTCCGTATTTTTTATTTTCCGCGCGAGCCTTTGCGTGTTTTTGAAAGATTTGACCCTCCCGAGCGTGAGATGCGCCTTGAATCCGCGCGGCTCCTTCGCGAATCCTATTTTTTCAAGAGAGTTTTCCACGTGGACATTCAGGGCCTTTAATTCTTCCGCGCCTTTTTCAGCGCCTATCCACACGACACGCGGCTTATCGAGGCTTGGAAAGGCGTCTAATCCGGCGAGACTGATTTCAAAGGCGTTGAAATTTTCCGCGGCAGGTTTGAGGGCATCCGAGATTTCCAGGGTTTTGTCCTCGGGTATGTCTCCCAGAAATTTCAGCGTAAAGTGCATCTGGTCTTCCGTGACCCACCTGACATCAGCGTCTGATTCCTTGAGAGAAGAGATCAGGCGCGTTATCTTTTGCTTGGTTTGCTGGTTTATTTCTATGGCTATGAATGCCCGAACAGTCCCCATGTTTTCCTTAGTTGACAAGCGAGTAATACTCCTTTTGTCAACTTGGCAGCGATAACCTCAGCATGTTCAACGCGGCCTGCGTGGATTTATATTTTATTATATCCCGCCGGCCGAGAAATCTGAATTCCCCGCAGGATGTTTTTTTTCTATCGGATAGCGCTATGTAGACCAGGCCTATGGGTTTTGTCTTAGTTGCTCCCGCAGGGCCCGCGATGCCTGAGATACCTATGCCTATATCGGCGCCGGACAGGTCTTTCACATTTTTCGCCATCAGGGACGCGGTCTGTCTGGATACCGCGCCGTATTTTTTTATTGTTTCCGGAGGGATGCCCAATAGATTTATTTTAGATTCGTCGCTGTAGGTAACGAGGCCCAGCTTGAAATATTTGGAGCTCCCGGGGACATCCGTCACACGGTCAGCCAGGAGCCCTCCGGTGCAGGATTCCGCGACAGCCAGGGTCTTTTTATTTTTTAGCAGTAATCTTCCGATAACTTCCTCAAGTTTTTCATTGTCGTAGCCGAAGATATGATTTTTTAAGCGGGATTTTATCTTTTTTTCTATTTTTTTTACGGTCGAATCAGCGGATTTCTTATTTTTGCCGGTTATGGTGATTTTTACGTGTATCTCCTCGGGATAAGGGTATATGCCCATGGAGACATCGCCGCCGATTCTCAGGATGTCCTCTATCATCTCGTTTACCTTCGATTCCGCGAGGCCTGTTATTTTTATGAGACGGGATTTTATTATATTTTGACGGGGAAAGTTTTTTCGAAGATACGGGATCGCCGCGTCCTCAAGCATTGGGTATAATTCAAACGGCACGCCGGGGAAAGCGAACAGGACCTTGCCGTTAAATGGGATTATCAGGCCCGGCGCCGTGCCTATGCGGTTATCGATAGGGATCGCGCCCTCCGGGATAAGCGCCTGGCGCATGTTGTTTTCGGGCATTTTTATTCCGCGTCTTTTAAAATGCGCCTTGATTTTTTTGGCTATATTTTTATTGAAGATTAATTTTTTATTGAGGGCCCTGGAAATACATTCCAGTGTCAGGTCATCCACGGTAGGGCCCAGGCCGCCGCTAAGAATCAGTATCCGCGATTCGCCAAGAGCCTTTCTGATAGAGGATATTATGACCTCCGGCAAGTCCGGTATGTCTAAGTGCCTGCTTGTTTTTATACCTATCCGGGTGAGTTTATCGGATATGAACCGGGCGTTTGTATTCGCTATGTGACCCAGCATTATTTCATTTCCAATGCAGATAACCTGCGCATTAGTTTTCATATGTGCTATTATATGCTACGCGGGCAATTATTCAACAATTTTCTTCCCATATCGATCTATGAATCCATCAGTGAAACGCGTAATGAGCTTCGGCGGATACGCAAAATCGCCTAAGGGCGATTTTGCTTGACTTCGGGGATATATTTTGTTAATATAATACAAATTAATAAGTTATGATTTTTGACAAATGGCCATGGAAACATGGCCATTTTCTGTTTATGAATAAACAAGGCTTTTTAAATAACTTTAGCGTAAGTTGACAAAATGAGTAATACTCCTTTTGTCAACTTAGCGAGATGGGTTATATGGGGAAAATAATTAACATGACAGTGATGTTCGCGATAATATGCGGCGCCGCGCTTGTGGATTTTGCGCATGCGACCGGCGGAACGTGTCTGCGGGCACCGATCGGGAAAGGAATAGAAAGACAGCAAAAGTTACTGTCGCAGCAGGAGAGGTACTCGTATTTTATCGAATTCGGGAAAACGCATCTTATGGATTATAAGAAATATCCTGAGGAGTTTGTTTTCTTGTGGAGCGTTTTTCAGGTATGGGCTAGAGAGTATAAGGCGGCAAGGAATAATCCGGCCGTATCCTGGCTTATAGATTTAGAAAGTCCGGAATGCGCGCTTGACGCGGCAGGCGATATATTAAAAACCGTGTGCGTGAAAAACGGCGGCGAGAAAATTAGGTTTGAATATAAACATCCACGCGGCAAAAAATATATCCGCGTATATTTTCATTCAGGCAGCGTGGACATGGATTGTGTCTTGCGCTGCGACACCGGTTCTTTGGAATTGGGTAATGTTCTTGGGGTGAAAAATAATGAGTTTTTCGCCTGGATGCCTGATAATAAAGACTTTATGTTTTTTTCAGAGTACGTTTATGATGCCGAAGACGCGGAATACATGGAACACGTTCAAAGCGCGAGACCAGAAGCATCTCGCGTTAAAAAAGATACCAGCGGGAAGATAAATATGGAAGCGGCGCGAGTTAAAAAAGACGCCAGCGGAAAAAAACATATAAAAGACAGGCCGTTGCCGGCAGAAAAGGCCGTTGTGGATAGAAATAATGATGAGCATGTAGACGCGCCTCAGGAATTCGTGGATTCTTTGGACGCGCGTGAGCGCGCGCTGTTTCATGAGGCATGGCTATGGTTTGTCAGGAAAGAAAGAGCCGGAACGGATTTGAGACTCGTTTTCGTGAAACAAAAATTTAAAGATCTGGTTTTGGCGCCGCAGAATATTGAAGTCTCAAGGGCGCTTTTGCGTAAATGTGAGGAGTTTATCGCTGAAAAGGTAACGCTTGATGGCAAGCAGATGCTTAAGCTTTCAGCCATGTTTGATTTTTTGAATATAGTGATAGTTGATTCGGGTTTGGGTTTGGATGGCGTACGAGGGGCGGTGGATTTCGCTGAACAAAACGAGAAAGTTGTCAGGGAGGAATCATTTTCGGTCATAAAATTGGAAGACAAGGAGATAAGGCGCGTGGTTATCGCTGATGCCCGCAGGAGGTTAGCTGTTCGGGATGGCGCGGTAATGGGGGCGCAGGGAGACGGGTTGGCGAAGCGAGTCATAAGAATTTTGGATTCGGATAAAAGTTCCGGAAACAATCAGGACGCGGCGGGGCTCCTGAGGAGGATCAATCCGGCTAATAAGATTAGCGATGAAAGATTGCTCGATTCCCTGGTAGAGCTGATAAGACATCGAAACGAGCCGATCATGGGAAGATACAGATATTTTTTTGATTATTATAAGGGGTTATCCGCTTCTGACTACGATTCCCCGCATAACGCGCCGGCGATTAGGTGGATTTGCGATATAGTGATCAGTTTTCTGAATGGTCAAATCCATTTGGACGATATCCCGGAATCGATTTTGAAGACTATTGCAAATCTGTCTTCAAGAAATCATGTCTAAATACATGAGGATAATAAGCAGAATATCAATAGCCGCGGTAATAGGCGGTGCCGCGCTTGTGGATTTTGCGCACGCGACCGGCGTAGCGTGTCTGCGGGCGCCGATAAATAGTGATCATGGCAGGGTGTATATTTCTATGTTGACCGGACAGGTTAAATCCGGCGCGGATATTCTGAAGATACTGAGGCCCCCCACAAGAGAAATATTCGATATATTGGCCGCGAACCAGAGAAAAAGCAAAGAAGAGATATTGCGGAGTCTTTTAGAAAAGCATGCCGTCAAGTTTGACGTCATGCTTTTTTGTGAGATCTATGTTGTCTGTAAATTTTATGATTGGGACAGTCATAGACAATTAAAATACTTGGCCGCGGAAAGGTCTGATTTTACATTGCAGATGATCATTCACGCGGCCGTATTGGAAAAATTACAGTTATCTTCAAGGGAGATGTCGGTATTGGACCGATATATTTCCGCGCCGGACGATAGAAGCGATGAGACAGCGGATCCGGAGCTTTCCGCGAAGGCGATATCCGTGATTTTAAGTAAGAGACCGAAGCGGGATTATGATGTTTTGAGCAGGTACCTCGGGGCGCTCTCCGCCATGGCGTTAGAAGAGAAATCGGGATATGGATTATTGGATATATACATTGCCGCAAGAGAAACCGCGGACACCGGAAGCCGCAGAGGGTTGTTTCGGGGGTTAAAAAGGTTTTTTTATTCGTTATAGCGCGTCCTGTCAAATCAACAGCCATTCTCAGCAGTTTAATCTTTCTGAAAAATTTTTGAAAGAATTGGGCCATCCCCCGTGTCTATTATAGTGAAAGGAGGCGGCTAAAATGTCTTTACTTGAAGCTGTTATATAGGGTATAATGAAGCCCATACGCGCTAAAATAAGAGGTTTCTTGTCTGTCGGTAGACAGGTTTGGGCGGAATACTGAGCCCGTCGGGGTTCCTGTGGCGGGCGAATGTATAAAAATCTAACAATAAAAACAAAGGGGGAATCATGGCTAAGAAAGAGGAGAAAAAGCAGGTAGCAGAGGCAAAGGACAATGCGAGGCAAAAGGCCTTGGACACAACGGTTACGCAGATAGAAAAGCAGTTCGGTAAGGGGTCCATAATGAGGCTGGGCCAGGAGACAAAGTTTGAGATTGACGCCATCCCTACCGGGTCGCTGACCCTGGACATAGCGCTTGGCGTGGGAGGGGTTCCGAAAGGAAGGGTTATAGAGATATTCGGGCCTGAATCAGGCGGGAAAACCACTTTGTCCTTGAGTATCATTTCCCAGGTTCAGAAAAAGGAAGGCGTCGCCGCTTTTATAGACGCGGAGCATGCCCTTGATCCGACGTACGCGAGACAGCTTGGGGTGGACCTGGATAACCTGTTGATATCTCAGCCTGACACGGGCGAGCAGGCGCTGGACATAGCGGAGATGCTGGTGAGGAGCAACGCCGTGGATTTGATTGTAATCGACTCTGTGGCCGCGCTTGTGCCCAAGGCGGAGATCGAGGGTGACATGGGCGCCCAGCACATGGGTTTACAGGCAAGGTTGATGTCGCATGCCTTGAGGAAACTCACGGCTATAATTTCAAAATCGCACACCTGCGTGATTTTCATAAACCAGATAAGGGAAAAGATAGGCGTCATGTTTGGGAATCCAGAGACAACCACAGGCGGCAGGGCGCTGAAGTTTTATTCTTCCGTGAGGATCGATCTACGGAACATTGGAGCCATAAAGTCAGGCGACAAGGTCATAGGGAACAGGGTCAGGGCAAAGGTCGTGAAAAATAAGGTCGCGCCGCCGTTCAGGAACGCCGAATTCGAGATAATACACGGCCAGGGCATATCCAAGGAAGGCGCCATAATGGACATGGGCATAGAGGCCGGTATCCTGACAAAGTCAGGGTCATGGATATTGTTCGGTGATGATAAACTGGGCCAGGGCGTGGAGTCGGCGCGCGAGTTTCTGAAGAATAACGTGAAGCTCGCCAATGACATAGAAAGAAGGGTCAAGGACACAGCCTTAAAGAAAACAGAAGTAAAGTGAGGCGCGCCATGAGAGATATCAGGCGGGTTGTTTTGGTGTTTTTGATAATGCTTGGGGCGGCGTTCGCGCACGCTGAGCCGGCGCAAGAGGCGTTGACCCTGCAGGAGGCCTTTGTCAATGTATCAAAAGATGTCGGGCCGGCTGTTGTCAGTATCAGCACGGAACACATAGAGCGCTACCAGACAAGGTATTATCCTTTTTCGCAGGATCAGTTTTTCGACGATTTCTTCAATGATTTTTTTGTTTCCGGCCCTGACAAGGAGTTTAAAAGGGCGGGCCTGGGTTCAGGCGTCATAATCGATAAAGAGGGTTATATCCTGACGAATGAGCACGTTGTCCGCGGGGCCGACAGGATAACCGTTACGCTGGCCGACGGCAGGGAGTTCGGGGGGCACTTGACGGGCTCTGACGAATATTCCGATTTGGCCGTGATAAAGATAGAGCCAAAAGGGGATTTGCCGTTCGCCGGGCTCGGGGACTCAGAGAAGGTTCGGATAGGGCAATGGGCGATCGCGATAGGCAATCCATTCGCGTTCGCGGTCAGAAATCCCGAGCCCACGGTTACGGTAGGGGTGGTGAGCGCCTTGCACAGGAGCTTGCCGAGGACGGATAAGAGGCTGAGAGAATACTCTGATTTGATACAGACAGACGCCGCGATAAATCCCGGGAACAGCGGCGGGCCGCTCGTGAATATTCACGGGGAGATAATAGGGATTAATGTGGCGATATTCACGCTGAGCGGCGGGTCCGAGGGTATAGGATTCGCCATACCGGCCAATACGGCGAAGAAGGTGGTGGACGACCTGATACAGGGCAGAAAGGTCCTGTACGGATGGATAGGGGTCATAATACAGGACATCGATTCCGACATCGCGGCTTATTTCGGCCTGCAGGATAAAAACGGGGTATTGATCTCCAGGATAGTCGAGGACAGTCCCGCTGAGAAATCCGGCCTGCGCTCAGGCGATATAATAGTGTTTATTGACGGTGAGAAGGTAAAGAATACGCAGGACCTTATCAGGATGATAGTCAGAAAAGAGATCGGGGACAAGGTCAGGATGGATGTCATAAGGGAGGCGAAGATCTATCCCGTAAACGTCGAGATAGCGGCCAGGCCGGACGATAAGATTATTTTCTCAAAGAAAAAACTGGTCTCTAATGTAAACGGAAAGTCAAAGGCGGGCGGGGCGGATTTTAAGGATATAAAGATCTGGAGGGGGCTTGAGGTCATGGAGGTCACGACCGACATGGCGGACAGGCTCAAGCTTAACAGCGTCTCGGGCGTCATGGTCAAGTCAATCGATAATAAAAGCCCCGTGGCCGCCGCGGGCCTCAGGCCCGGCGATATAATCTATGAGATAAACAGGGTTCCGATAAAGAATATGGTGGATTACAAAATAGCGGTATCGGGCGTCAGCGGAGACGTCTTGATCGGGACGTATAGAGGGTTTGTGGTGGTAAAAGAGAAATGATCGGTATTGCTAAGTTGACAAAAGGAGTATTACTTGAGTGTCAACTAAGGAATGAGACATGAAGGTTGATGAGATACGGGAAAGGTTTCTGAGGTTTTTCGAGGAGCGGGGACACAGGATCTATCCAAGTGATTCGCTGGTGCCCGGGAACGACCCGTCGCTCTTATTCACGGGCGCGGGCATGAACCAGTTCAAGGACGCATTCCTCGGCAAGGTAAAGGATCTGAAAAAGGCCGCGACCTGTCAGAAATGTCTCAGGACAGGGGACCTGGAAAACGTGGGCAGGACCCCGGACCACCACACGTTTTTTGAGATGCTCGGGAATTTTTCTTTCGGGGATTATTTCAAGAAAGAGGCGATTGGGTGGGCCTGGGAGTTTTTGACAAAAGAGCTCGGCCTGAAGGAAAAAGACCTGTGGATATCCGTTTATAAGGATGACAAGGAAGCGTATGATATCTGGAGGAATACGGTAAAGATCCGGGAGGACAGGATCCTGAAACTGGGTGAAAAGGAGAACTTTTGGCCCAGTAACGCGCCCAAGGACGGGCCGAACGGGCCATGCGGACCCTGCTCTGAGATTTTTTATGGCGGGGCCGACGGCGTGGAAGTGTGGAATCTGGTCTTTACGCAGTTTGACAGGAAGGAAGGCGGAAAATTAGAGCCGCTTCCGAATAAAAATATAGATACCGGCATGGGCCTGGAGAGGATCGCCAGGGTCCTGCAGGGAAAGAAGACGAATTTCGAGATAGATTCATTCGAGCCGATAGTCAGGAAAATAGAAATATATGCCGGGAGGAGCCCGAATATCAATACCGTAAACGCGATAGCTGACCATATTAGGGCAGTTACATTCGCGATAGGAGACGGCGTATTGCCATCCAACGAGGATCGTGGTTACGTTATACGTAAATTAATAAGACAGGCAATTTATCACGGAAGAAACATGGGTACAAGAGGTCAACCTTTTTTATCTGAAATCGTGCCTGTAGTTATAGAGGTAATGAAAAAGCCGTATCCGGAGCTAGTTCATCAGGGAAAGGACATTGCCCAGGTGGTGCTGGAAGAGGAAAAAAGATTCAAGAATACGATAGATGAAGGTACGGCGCGCGCAAAAGAAATGATAGACCGCTTGAAAATTCTTAGGGATGAGTCTAAGGCCGCCGGGGTTTTATCCGGAGAAGACGCGTTTAAATTATATGATACTTATGGATTCCCATTGGAGTTAACGCAACAAATCGCGGAGATAGACGGTGTTAAAGTTGATGTGAAGGGCTTTGAACAACAGATGGAAAATCAGCGCCTGAAGTCCCGTGGGTCAAGCAAGATAGAAGGAGCCATATTTGATTCTGTTTCGACAGAAGAATCAGTCGCGTTGAAATTAGAGGGCATTTTTATTGAGGATAAAGAAGAAATAAAAACACAGGTCCTGGAAATAATATCCGGGAACAGCGTGAAAAATGAGATCAAGGCAGGGGAAAAGGCAGGCGTTTTTTTAAAAGAAACGAATTTTTACGGCGAGAAAGGCGGACAGATAGGCGATAAGGGCGTATTGATAAAAGAAGGAAAGATAGCGGCGGAGGTCTTGGACGCGGTTGATGTCGCGGGGAAGATCGCGCATCGCGTTGTCATGAAAGAAGGCGTCCTGAAAAAAGGGGACAGGGTTACGGCAAAGATAGACGCGGCCCGCAGGGAAGCTATCAGGAAAAATCATACGGCGACGCATTTATTGCACAGCGCGCTGAGAAAGGTCCTGGGCCAGCACGTGAAGCAGGGCGGTTCGCTCGTGGCGCCTGACAGGCTGAGGTTTGACTTCACCCATTTCAAGGCGCTTACCGAGGAAGAGGTCTCAAGGGTGGAACAGATCGTGAACGAGAACGTGAAAAAAAATCACGGTGTGGGGATAGATGAGCTGCCCATAGAAGAGGCCAGAAAAAAGGGGGCGATAGCGCTCTTTGGGGAGAAATACGGCGAGACAGTGAGGATGGTCAGCGCCGGGGAAGAGAGTAAGGAGCTCTGCGGCGGCACGCACGTCAGAAAGACAGGCGAGATAGGGATTTTTAAGATCGTGTCAGAGTCCTCGATCGCGGCGGGCATGAGGAGGATAGAGGCGATCACGGGCGAGGCGGCTTATGAAAAAC
>JBAZOA010000040.1:0-12253 GCA_041648935.1 Candidatus Omnitrophota bacterium
AGAGGCGTATCTGGCTCTTTCCATCGCGCTGTTGCTCGGGTTTCCTGTCTCGCCCACGCCGCCGCCGAAGACAACTATGACGTCAGCCTTGGCCGGTTTATCGGAAATCCTCAAAGGCTCAGCCAAAAACCAAACAAACGGAGTCTTAAATAACAGGATATAAACAGACAGACACGCCAGGACCGCTTTCAGGGTATTGTTTCTCGCTATCTTATAAAAATTAACGAGATTTTCTTTCCACCTGGCTTTTTCATCGGACCGCTTCACGCGTATCTCCTGCAATATCAAACCGCTCATCTTTTCGATTCGATTCTCCCAGTTATTGAGCCTCGCTATTTCAATCCTCTTGCCCCTCAAGGGACCACTGTCTTCTCTGACCGCTTTCTCCAAAGATTCCCCGAAAGAACCGGCATCGACGCCCGCCACGTAAACAACATCGCCGAACTCCTTGTTGAATTCCAATATCTCGGGCAAGGCCGTGGAGACGACCGGCTTGCCTAACGCGAGATATTCATTTAACTTCGTGGGATAGACATTCCTCGTGTAATCCGTTATGAGATACGGTATTATCCCGGCGTCAAAATATTTTATGAAAAGCGGCAGCTTACCATGCTCTTTTTTCCCTAAAAAATGCACATTCTTGAGGTCCGAGAGTCTCTGAACATTGGTCTGTATGGGTCCCACGAAGACAAAAGAATACCCCGGACGGGCCTCAGCGAGACGCCTTATCAAATCCAGATCGATCCATTTATGCACCCCGCCGACATAACCTATTACGGGACGATTGATGCCCCTGAATTCCTCCGGGGCCGAGGTCTCGGAACTGTTCACTTTCTCGAATATCTCAAAGTTCACGGCGAATGGGAATTTATACACCTTTTTATTGTGCCTGGCGCAATAATTATACAGCTCCCTGGACGTGACGAAAACCAGGTCCGCCTTTTCCAGGAGTTTTTTCTCGGAAGACCTGATTTTATTGGCGGAGGCGGAGCTTACCGAAAAATTATCTATGCAGTAATAGACAAACAATTTCTTGACCACGTTTTCCGCGATATCCATACTCAGGGGCGTGGGCAGAAATGTCCAGACAATGGGGTCCGCGAAATCCATCACGCGCGTCCATCTTTCCAGAATCGACAATATCATCCGCCTGTTTATCCAGCGCGCCGGCCTGGAATAGGGGAACGGCAGGACCAAAGGGGAAAAAATATATAAATTCTCGCTTTCCTCCCTTATGCCCTTCACCCCTTTGAGCCAATTTTTTATCCTGCTTTTGATGCGCGAGGCGTCCCTTATGCCCGGAGACCTGACCCCCGTGTTTTCTATGAAAAGTACCTTATTCCCGTTTTTCGCCAGGGCGGACATGATCTGCTGATGGCCCTGCCATATAAAATCCCAATCGATGCTTGATATGCAGATTATATTCTCGCCTTTAAGCATACGTCAATCAGCGCCTTTCCGCGCCACTATACCATAAAAAGACGGACATATGGGACACAAGACATCCAATCCGGCGCACATGTCCGTCAATGCCGCGTAAAAAGATGTCTTTCTGAATCCGGCCCTCCTGAAAAGCAATTCAGGGATGGTCACGAGCCACAGGTGCAGCGAAAAAGAAAAAAATCCGCCCATCCTGACCACGCTGTAAGACGTCCCGCCAAACAATTTTTTTACGCGCTCCGGCGTATATTGCCGGTAACCGTGCCACAGATACAAAAACAGGGACCAGAAAGTCGGGACCACGTGAATCTGGCGGCCTCCGGGCTTAAGACACTGGTTTACCCTGCTCAGCACGGCCTCATCGTCTCTTACGTGCTCCAGGAAAGACACGGACATGATAACGTCAAACTTCCTGTCAAGCTCCGCGTTTTCCATGTCAGCCTTCAAAAAAATATTTTTAAAACCGTAGCTGGCGGCGTCTCTCCTGATATACTTGCTTTCGGATATGTCTATACCGGTATAGACACCTTTGTACCCCACGGCCTTGAGAATGTCGCGGATATATCCTGAGCCGCACCCCGCGTCCAGCACCTCCGCGCCCTTACTGATATCCAAGCGTGAAAGCTCACGCGTCAAAAATTTATTCAAATACTTCCTGCCGGGAGACGCACCGCCTCTCTCTAATTTCCCCGGGTTAAAATAACTTGTTCCCAGCCAAGAAACGCATTCTTTCGCGCCCCTGATAAAATTACGGGACAGATAAAGGACCCTGTCCTTATTGCTGATCGTGTCGCCTGATATCTCTTTCATGTCTCTCTGTCCGCCGCGCCCTGAATATAATCTCGGGCGATGACGTATCCATGTCGGAAAGACCCGCTTCCTTCACCCATCCCGACACATCTTTTACCGTATAAGAATAAAGGTACCTGGGAGACAAAAGATCGAAAGTATCCAATATGCTCCATTCCAGAAGTCTCTCTTCGCTTAAAGGAAGCCGGCCCTTGTAATCGCATATCGGTATGACCCATCCCTTTAAGACCCCGCCCGCCAAAGGCAGCCTGACCAGCGGCAGGCCTAAGGGCACCGCCTTTTTAATGATTCTGATGAGCATGTTCGAATCCATCCTGGTGGTAAAAAACCTGGCTATCTGGGTAGCCCTTGGAAGATACGACAGCTTCGGCCTCGGGGTAATCCATATGGCTATGGCCCCGTTTCGCGACAGGAGAGGAACGAGTCTCAAAAACGCCTCTTTCGGCCTGGGCGTATGGTGTATGACGCCTATGCTGTAAACCAGATCAAACCTACCCTCCGCGAACGGCATGTTAAACATATCCGCCTGGACAAGGTTTACATTGGGATATTTCTTCAGGTTTTCCCTGGCGGAATCCACTGAAAAGCTTAAATCAACGCCTATCGCCTCGGCGCCGTATCGGGCCGCGACCTCCAGGAAACGACCCATGCCGCACCCGGCCTCCAGCACTACCTTCCCTTTCAGGTTATCCGCGCCGGAACCCACGACTTCCCTGAATCTGTCCTCCGATATCCTCGTGCCGTTAAAAGAATCCAATTGGGTCTTCGAGAAAAGACCCCACTCAAAACTGAAATTAGACACATAACCGTCTTTATCCACGAAGCGGGGTATGCCGTTCCTCACGGGATACCTCCTGCCGCACGCGCACGCGAGGGAACCCGATTCTATCTCGCTGCCCTCGCGCCTCGCGTCAGAAACAACCAGCTTGCCCCCGCATGAAGGACACACCAGGACTTCCAATAAAAAATCTTTCATGCCCGGACCTCTCCTGTGAGCCTGCTGTAAATATTTAACTCTTCCGGAAACACCTTATCCAGGCTGCAGTTTTCTAAAATATATTTTCGCGCGTTTTTTCCCATGTTGTCTCTCATCGCGGGATCACCCATGACCGTCTCCATGGCTTTTCTGATGGATAACGTATCAGTATAGCATAAAAACCCGTTTTCTCCATGTCTTATTAGCTCCCTGATGCCCGGCACATCCGTTCCTATGACAGGCATCCCGCAGGACATGGCCTCCAATATCACCTTGGGGCTATTCTCGTAAAAAGACGCCAATACCAAGGCGTCATATCCGCTGAAAAGACCGGGAAGTTTATTATTCGGGACTAATTCCAAAAATCCGGCGTTCACGCCGTTGTCCCTGACATACCCCCTCAACAGGCCCTCCTCCTCGCCATAGCCTATTATATCCAGACGGTAAGGCGTGTCTTTTACCGCCTTTAATATGCTCAGGATATTCTTCCTGGGCTCGAATCTCCCTATGTAAAGCAGCCGGCCCCGCCCCTCCCGGGCGCGATCGAACGGTTTGAATATATCCGTATCCACGTAGTTCCTGATCAGACGCATCTTCGATGTCTTTATGCCGAAACTCCTTTTTATGAATTCCGCGTCTGTTTCGCTCGATATGATTATCTCGTCGCCTAAGACGTAACTAATCCACTCTAACGCGTATACCAGGATTTTTCCGAAAGAAAAGAATCTTCCTGCCCCGCGCGTGTAAGCGTTCCTATACCACTCGAAACCGCAGCGCACCACAAGTCTCTTGCCGTAAATATATCTGGCGATAAGCCCTACCCAGCTCCCCTGCATCTGGTTCGTCTTTATGACATCGGCGCCTCTAAACACACCCCTAAACCTGAACGGTATCAGAAAGGATTTCAGGACATTGACCCATGGCAACGATGATTTTTTTATCCTTGTAAATACCGGAAAGACCTTTATCCCGCCCATGTCTCTTTCTATAAGCAAGTCATCATCCGCGCCGTAAGTGACAAAACTCACCTCATGCCCCTCCCGAACCAGTCTCTTGTAAATCAGGATCTCCCTGTCCAGCAGGCCCTTGCGCCGCCATTCTCCCAACGAAACCCCATAAGTAAATATAAGGACTACCCGCATGGACCGTCTCCGCCTTTTTTTATCACAAACCAGGTCATGGCGTTAAAATTATTCAATAATTTCCATGGATACATATCACAACGATGGCATTTTATATTCACGCAGACCCAATCTTTCGCATAACGCCCCGCACTCCTTAAAGATATTCTCTTTCGCGCGCGTCTCTTTACGCAAGGCGTCTTCCCTATCCATCAATCCCTGCCGTATCATATTGGAATAGACGACTCCATTGCTGGTTATCCCGTATCTTGACAAGTGGTCAAAATCAAAAAGGCAGTGAAGCAGGCAATCGAATCTCTTGTCGGTCCCTTCCGGGTTTTTCCACTTTAATTCCTGTTTTATTATCCTGACCATTTCCGCCTCCGGCATCATTATATAATTTGAAAAACGTATTATAGCGGCGCGGCCGGAAATAAATGGATCCACATACCCCAGGGGAGGTCTCGCGGTTTTAAAAACACCCATCGCCCTTTTAAGCCGCTTATCGTATTTCCTGTACCTGAATAGATACGCATACTTGATTACATCCAGATCATACAGTTTATACCTGAAAAGAGGCTTCATGCCGTTCTTGAACCTTTCCGCGAACGCCTTAAATATCGATCCTTGTCCTTTATCTTTCAGGCTGGGGACATGCTCCAAAGATGAGCCGCCGTCTAAAACAATGGGGATGTTGTTTTCGTTCGCAAAACTTATTGTCGCGGACTGCAGGACAGGAACGCACCCTCCACACCCCAGGACAAATGACCCCAGCCGTTCAGACAGCCTGAGCATGGCCTCCAGCCTTCTTGTCTGCAGCTTCTCATCCGCCTTTTTAAATATCAAAGGGACATGAAGGATATCGCAGGCGTTCTTCATGTTCTCGATGGCTAAATCAGACTGCATGCCTGAATTATAATTGACCGCCACAGCCCTCAGGCCTAATTCCTTGACCGCGTAGCGCAATATAAACACGCTGTCCTTGCCCCCGCTTATCGGCACTACACAATCGTACTCACCGCCTCTTTTCAGAGAGTTGACCAATTTCACGAGCGGTCCCTTTCCAAGAGCCGCGCGGTCAGAATGAGCCAGACAAAAATTGCATGCCCCGTGTTCGTCAAAAACAATACCAGGGTATCCGTCTGTCAAAATACATTTGTTACAATATACCGCTTCTGTCTTACCTTTCCCCATGCGTCTCCTCGTCCGCGGCCTGACGGTTTTTAAATCTTCGGCATACGGCCCAGATTTCCCCGAATCTGATTGAACACTTCTCAACGCTGAAACCGCCGTCTTTTAATTCGCTCACAAACGAATCCAAGGTGTACTCTGTTTTATGCGTAACGTCCAATAAATACGGCAGGCCCAGTTCTTTTTTATATAAAGCGACCCAATCCCTGTCCAGCATGGGCACGCGCACTATGAGCTTGTCAGTGATACCTGATAATTTTCTCAGGAGCTCCGCTCTTTTTTCTATATGTTCCAATACGTTCGAAAGCAAGGCCGCGTCAAACTTTTCCGCCCATTCCATCTTTTCAATATCCCCGGCGATATACTCTATATTGTCTTTTCCGTATTTTTTCCTGCACGATTCTATGCCCTCTTTGTTCATGTCAATCGCCTTTACCGATTTGGCCTTTTTCGCCACGTCGAAACTCAATGCCCCGTTCCCGCATCCCAGATCCAGGACGCGATCGCCCCGCCCGACATTATCCGAAAAAAAATCGTGATAATTCATCAGCCTGTGTTTTGGATGCAGACCCCCTTCGCTGAAGGTCGCGCATTCACTAATCAGGGCGTAGATCTTACTATGCGCCTTTAATAAAAATAAAGTTAGTTTTCTTGAAACCGGCTTATTCGACAAAATCTTCCTTAAAATACCCATATCTTTCTCCCCAGTCCCCTGTTTATCAATTCCCTGTCCCTGTCCTCAAACCCGCGGTTAAAATAAGACACTACCATATAAACTAAACACGACAGTGCCGCCGCCGATATCAACGAAAACGCATCCTTTATGAAACCCCTGGCTAAGATCAGGACGGCGCAGGCCGCCGATACATTCAAGCTGAATTTTAAAAAAGAACTCCAGGGATACGAGATCTTTACGCTCTTTCTAAGCTCAATATGAGAGACCACGATCAAGACGATCGCGGAACCCCCTGTCGCCAATATGGCCCCAAGGACGCCGTACGCGGGGATCAGTATTATGTCCCCCGCCAGATTCAACAGGGCTGTCATGGCCGAGATAAGAAATAATCTCTTTTTTTCCAGCGCGTAGATTATCGCGGAATAAACGTAGAAAAACTGATAAACCATGCAAAATCCCAGAGACGCCATGAACAGATTTTTTGAACTCATGTATTCCGGGTTAAAGACATATAAGATCACCTTATCCGCCAGTATGATAACGCCCATAAATATCGGGATCATCATGAAAAAAATAAAACGGTTCGTGAACGCGAAATAATAAATAAGGTCTTCCTTGTCGCCTGTCTCGGAATACCTGCTTACCATAAAAGGGGTCACCACGGCCCTCAGCATGCTGGCCGGGGACAGCCGCATAAGCAAAAGGGGGATACCGAAAGCGAAAGAATACAGCCCCACGGCGTACGGACCGAGAAAATACGACAACAGGAACACATCCCCCGCCTTGTCCCTGAAAAAATACGCGACATTGGACAAATACGCCATGCCTCCGAAACCAGCGAATCTCCTGAGGGGGAAATGCCCCTTCGTCCCTGTGCCCGCGGGCAGGCGGATGATCATGCGGTATACCTTCAAAAATAACAATATAAAAAGCGCGGCCTCCGCGGCCAACCACGCGAATACAATCCCGCCGAGCCTGACGCCTCTCGCCACGACAAGATAAAATAAAATGAGTCTTATGACCGCGTACGCGGAATACGCCAGGTTATAATACCCGTTTTCCAGTAAGGCGCTGAGCACTCCTTCCCCGAGAATTTTCGATTCTATATAAAACATCACTATGCCGAGCGCGATAATAAAAATTTCCTTATACTGGGCGGGCATGTTAAAAACAACCAATATCCTATCACTGAAACCCCAGACGGCAAAGACCAATACCAGCCCCATGATGAATCGGATGAGTAACGCCCTTATCACAATCGCTTTTTGAATATAATTATCTCCTTTGGTCCTGTATTCCGGCAGATACCTCTGGATAGTCTGTGTCAGCCCGAACGCCGTCAAAAGCTCCAATGAGACAATCACGGTAAACAGAAAATTATATACGCCGTAATCCTCTATGCTGAGTTTTTTGATGAGATAGGCGGAGGTCGCGAAACCGATAATTCCCAAAAAGACCGCCCCCGCGTATTGATATATGACGCCCCTGAATCCTTTTTTTAGAATATCCATGCTCACGCCCCTGAAACGCGTTTCCTGATTTTATCGGCGCAACGCGTTATCAGTGATTTCCTTTTTTCACGAATCTTTTCTTTCGGCACGGGAATGATGACCTTTACGCCGCCCGCGCCCGGGACAACGGACCCTATGAGCAATACCCTGTCAAACGGCTTCATCGGTATTTTATTATAAGCCGGATGCCAAAGACACCCCAGGACTACCTGAGGAAAATCACGGAACAGTTTTCGCGATATCTTTTCCGCCCCGCCCCCTTCCCCGGAAACGAATATCACCGCCGTGTTCTTGCCGCCACGCGCCGCTAAAATACGGCGGATCCGGCTGGAAAATCTGTCAAAACGCAGGATTGATCTGCTGCCCTTGCGGAAAGCGCCTTCAGGAAAGACCTCCATGCCCGCCTTTTCTTTTCCGATGACAATGAGCGTGTCCACGCTGAAATCCGTTATTATGGAATACAGGCCGGCTGTTTCCGCGGTCCAGTTATCGCGTCCGGCCGCTCCCTCATGCCTCGCAAAAGACTTGACTGCGAAACATTTCACGGAATTTCCTATCGAATCCCTGTATAGATTATCCCAATAATCCAGCATCTCCCTGCACGCCTCCTCAGGCCTGTACTCGGTAAAAGAAGCGCCTTTTATTAAAATAGGGTGCCATCCGGCTTTATAATGGATAATGCGGGTATCGCGCGTAATGGGACAACTCCTGGTCTCGTTCAGGTATCTGCAGTGGACGCCCTTGAATCTTATTTTTTCCCCGTCAATCTCTCTTTCAACGCAAGGCCCGTAATCCCGCGTATCTATAAGCGTTGCCAGGGCATGCTGACTGCCGCCTCCGTTCATGCGAATGGCGATCCTAAGCTTATCCTGATCATTTACCGTCTCCTCCGTAAGCTCAAGCCATTTTCTCATGAACGCGCGCGCGGCCGCGTTATTATTCACGATGATGACCCCTCCGTTAAGCCTGACGCTTTCGTCTTTCCAGGTATACAGCACGTCGAACGTATCATCTATAAAAGAAGATATGCCGGCGCGCAGGGCCGTATCGCAATCCAAAAAACACAGCGTCTCGTCCGGGTACAATTCAGACCCCTTAAGCCAATACCTGAGGCGTAACGGGATTTTCTGCATCATATCGCCGTTTCCTATAAAATCAAGACCGCGAATAAACACGTACCCAGGAAATCTGTCTTCAAGCATCAGTAATTCATGACCAGGCAGGTCCTCGCAGAACACTGTTACCTTTTCTCCTGGATGATGCCTATGTATGCTCTCAAGATTAACCCAGAGAAACGGCAGATATTCTATCCCATACACGCTGGTTATAAATCTCATGTTATTTTTTATCGGGGTTTGGCCGGCGCCGGCCCGGATTCAAACGATTAAATACCCAAAACGGCAGTTTAAAGATATCTCTCAAGACCGCGTCCGCGAGATCCCTCAACGACCGGGTCAGCACTAAAAGCCTGTATCCTCTTTTATAAAAAAGACAGTCCTTGTAAGGGGCCTTGAACCTGTAACCGGAGGTCTTATTGACGAAACAGTACCCCAGGCCTTTCATCTTATCGATAGCGCCTTCCGTCCTTCTCCTTGACGAGGGATCCTTGAAATCATGAAATTCAACGGTTATCTGTTCTATCCTGTCGAAATCTTCTTTTGAAAATTTCTCAAACACGTCCCACTCCGCGCCCTCCACGTCCATTTTCAGCAAATCTATTTTCACCAAACCGAACATCGAAAAGATATCTTTCAGCGTGATCATCTTTGTTTTTATTTCCCTTTTGAGGTCCGGCCCGGTGAAAGACTCGCGCAGTGAACTGGAACCGGGAGAACCGCTTAAATAAAAACTGACATGGGCCCTGGCCTGCCCCCCCATGACCGCGCTGACCACGCTGAAATGTCCCTGGCCGCGAAAAGAGGATTCCAACTCCCTGGCCAGGCCCGGGTTCCCCTCGACCAGAATAATCCTTGAGCAGCCGGCCTTCTCGGCGACGCCCTTCGAAAAATCGCCTTTATTCGCGCCCAGATCCACGACGACCGAGTCCTTGTCTAAATTGTTTATGAACGTATGCCGTATTATGGTTTCTATCTTCGCGCGCATTTTCGGCCTCTATGTGAAAGATTGATATACATCCGCGTATCTCTCGGATATTTTCTTTATGGAAAAATTTTTCAGGATCTTTTCTCTTGCCCCTTTGCCGATCTTTTCGGCCAAAGCCCTGTCTTCCAGCAGGCCGATCAGCGCCAGGGTCAATCCCTCTACGCTGCCCGGAGGGAAAATAAGTCCCTCGGATCCGCCGGTAATCAAATAATCCGTGACGCCCTTCAGGTCGGAGGATACACAGGCCAATCCGGAGGACATTGCCTCCATGAGGGCGTTCGGCAGGCCCTCCCTGAAAGAAGGCAGCGCGAAGATATCGCTTGCCCTGTAATAATCCTCGATATTGAGCGCCTTCTCGACAAAAAACACCTTTTTATCCAAACCGTCCCGCGCCGCGCCCTTTTTTATATCCTCGACTATTTCGCTTTTTATCTCATAATAACCCGTATCCGTGGAACCTATGAATAAAAGACAGATATCGCCCCTGCCTGTCCTGAGAATCAAATCCCTATAAGCGCTGAATAAGACATCCGGCCCCTTATCCCTTGAAAAAAAACCCACGAATAGTATAATGACGGCGTCCCTTGGCAGGCCCAAACCATCCCTCAGCCGCGCCTTGTCCGCCTGATCCGTTACCGGGAAAAACCTCTCCGTGTCAACGCCGTTGGGTATGGCCTCCAGCCTTTCCGCCGGGATGCCTGAATTCAAAAACTCCAGCGACATGGCGGGATTGACGCTCACGTAAATATCCGCCATGGAAAAAAACCACTTGCTTATCCCGCCGGACTTCTTCCTGCGGATAGAGACCGGGTCATCGTCTCCCAGGGATGTCATTTTCTGTATGACCTTCTTCCTGAATATCTTCGCCAATAATATGACGAGCATTGTCTTTTTTGAGAAACCATGAAGATGCACGACGTCTATTTTCGGACTAATCTTAATAAAATGATACGTGAGCTGAACGGACGCCCCGCACTTGTCCAGGAACCCCAGATTACCCACGTAAATCCTTGTCAATTTAAGACCTGGTTCCCCGCGAGGCATCCTCGGATCCCTCGTAGTGGTCAGGATAAAAAAATTAAACTCTTTATGGTCTCTCATGGCGTTGAGCAGGGTCCGGCATTGAAGCCCGCCTCCGCTTATCTCAGGGTAAAAAACCCCGGTAACCATGCACACGCCTATGGGCCTTTGAGCCGCCCGGCGCCTGAAAATCTCATGAAACGCCCACATTATAAAATGTTTTAACGCCAGCCGCCTCATCCCCATTTTATAAAAAAATCTCGCGTTCCAGAAAAACTCCTCAGCGGCGCAATCGCGTCTGATATCCTTAAAAAATCCGTTATCCCGGCGTATCTCAAACTGACATCTCCGCTGACCGCGCTTGTTTTTCACGCTGACCGCGCATTCATGAAGCCTCAATTTATACAGGACCTTGGGCATGTTGGCCAATTTATAATTCCTGGCCATGGCGATCCAGAGCGCGTAATCCTGGCTGCACGCGTATCGCTCCGGATAAAAACCGCTCGCGGCGACGTCGCTTTTGCGAAACATCACGGAGCCATGACAAAGGCAATTCACCGTCCTGAGCCATTTCTTTATGTCATCGTGCGCCACAGGAAGCCTGTATCTGCGCAAAAACTTTCCTGAGCTATCCATCATGTCGTAAAAAGCTCCCACCGCGCTTATGTCATTGTTTGATTCCAAAAAACCAAACTGCTCTCTAAGCCTGGCCGGATCCGATATATCATCGGCGTCCTGGCGCGCGATATACGGCGCCCTTGATTCCCTTATGCCTTTATTGAGCGACGCCGCGAGGCCAATCCTGGACTGATTCCTGATTACACGTATCCTTGGGTCCATGGCCTGATAACGCGAGAGCAGGACAGCGGTGCCATCCGTCGAGCCATCATCTATTATCACAAACTCAAAATCCCTGAAATCCTGGCTCAAAATAGAAGCGATGGATTCTTCCAGATATCTCTGGCCGTTATGGACGCTCATTATGACGCTTATCCCCGGCGTGCTCACTCGCTCACCTTTCTTATTATCCGCATGTATTCCGGGACGTTCGCCTTCACCGAAAAACTTTCCTCTACCGTCTTCCTGCCGGCGTCTCCTATCTTTTTCCTGAGTCCGGCGTTTTCAATCAATAACGATATCCTGTCGATCCACTCGTCTTCCGTATCCGCCAGGTAACCGTTTATCCCGTCCCGCACTATATTTTTATTCGCGCCCGTGTTAGACACCACGCACGGGATGCCAACGCTCATGTATTGAATGGTCTTAAAACCTGTCTTGCCCCTTGTCCATTCATTATCAGGCAGGGGGTACACGCCTATGTCGATAGACCTAAAATCATCCACCTCATTACTCAATTCCCACGGCTTATTTATCACGTCCGCGCCGGGTATCTTCATCCTGTAAT
>JBAZOA010000041.1:0-12027 GCA_041648935.1 Candidatus Omnitrophota bacterium
AAACCCCTGGCTGAAAGGACCTTCGTGATGGAGCTGGTGAGGGTCGTCTTGCCATGGTCCACGTGCCCTATGGTGCCTATATTTACGTGTGGTTTTTTACGCTCAAATTTTTCCTTGGCCATTTTAGTGACCTCCTATTTAGGTTTTTATCGACGGAGCTGCTGATGGGAATTGAACCCATGACCTCTTCCTTACCAAGGAAGTGCTCTGCCGACTGAGCTACAGCAGCATCAACATGCTGCTATCTTTATATATAATATCCTTTTATAGTAACAGAAGTTAAAATTTTACCACAATTAGTTTATTTGTCAAGCAAAATTTTAAAAAATTATTTTTATCTCACGCTCTTATCTATGACTTTTCTTAAAAGCATTAAAAAGATAAGGACAGAAAGGATCGCTATGCCCATTATAACGGAAAACGCGTGGAAGAATTCCTGCATCGGGATTTTCACGTTCATCGAAAAAATAGAGACCACTAATGTGGGCACCATCAGGGAGAGCGTTATTATATTAAGGGTCTTCATGAGGACATTCAGGTTATTGTTCACTATGGACGCCCTCGCGTCCATAAGGGACGCGAATATGTTGGAATAGATCTCGGCCTGCTTGTAACACTGATTATTCTCAACGATTATGTCGTCCAAAAGCTCTGCTTGCTCCTGACTGAAATTCATCTTGCCGGAGTTATTTTTAAGCTTTTCCGTGAAGACGCCGTTGGAGTTTATCGCGTTCAGATAATAAACCACGCTCTTTTCCAGGGTAAATAGGTTGAGCAAATATCTATTTTCCATGGAGGTGCTGAGCTTCTGCTCAAGCTCATCCGCTATCACGTTAAAGACCTTCAAGTGTTCCAGAAAATGATAGATAGACTTGTACAGGAGCCTCAATATGATATCATGAAGGGATGTTATCTTGATGACCGGCTTTCCGTCAGAAAAAAGATGGATGTCTTCGGCGAGCACTATGGCGATCATGTCGCTGAATACAAACGCGCCTATCGTGCCTGACTTGAAAAGGAACTGGTCCTTGCCTGAATAGTTCCTCGGAAACTTGAAGATCATCGCCGTGTGATTCGCCTCGAACTCAAGACGCGACAATTCATCCGGGTCAAGGGCGGAATTCAGCGTGTGCTCGTCGACCTTTAACTGGTCAATCAAAAACCTCTTTTCGCTCTCGTCCGGTTTCACGAAAACGAGGATCGAGCTCTTCTCTTCGCCGGACTCGACTATTTTCTCGTTGATCACCTGATAACGCTTAAGCATAAAACCCCTTATAACCAACGCATTGCAACTCTATACGCATAAAACCTATTTCTGCGAAGCCCGTCACTATATTTCTCTCCAATACCGTAAGGGCGAAGCAGAATGGAGCTGGCGAGAGGAATCGGCTACTTCGCCCTCGCGGATTGCTCGGGCTGCGTAGCCTCACCTCGTTCGCTGTCGGCCGCTGATTGCGGCCTTTTCCTCGCTTCGCTCGGCGCTCACTCGTTTCGATTCCGTTACACATGGAGCTGGCGAGAGGAATCGAACCTCCAACCTATGGTTTACAAAACCATTGCTCTGCCGTTGAGCTACGCCAGCGTACATATCTATCATTCACGCAAACCCAGTCCCGAGTCTCCATATCGTTTCTGCGCCGAGACGAGGGGCTTACAAAACGATTCTCTTGTATAGTGCTGTCCCTCGCAGCAAACGATTAACAAGCTCAGGCTGCTTCGGGACGATTTTGCCTTCGGCAAAATCGGAGCGGGTGAACGGGATCGAACCGTCGTAGCTAGCTTGGAAGGCTAGCGCTCTACCATTGAGCTACACCCGCGTGCATATCTATCATGCATGTATCCAGCCCCGAAGGCCCCTGTTTATTTCTATGTTGGGCCGAGGGGCTTATATTACTATTAAACTACGCATAACGCTTGTCCCTCGCAACAACTTAGCATGTTTGAGGCTGCTTCGGGACTCATTCTGCCTGTTCGGCAGAATTTCGGTGGGCAGAGAAGGATTCGGCTACTTCGCCCTCGCGGATTGCTCGGGCTGCGTAGTCTCACCTCGCTCCGCTGTCGGCCGCTGATTGCGGCCTCTTCCTCGCTATTCGCTCGGCGCTCGCTCGTTTCGAATCCTTTAGCGAGTCAGCCGATTAAATTTACGTGGTGGGCAGAGAAGGATTCGAACCTTCGTAGGCGTGAGCCATCAGATTTACAGTCTGACCCCTTTGGCCACTCGGGTATCTGCCCTCATCGCCGCAAGTTGACACACAAGCAATACTCCTTTTGTCAACTTACGGTTAATTTTATTGCGTACGGGACCTTTTCCAGTATATCGCCCGCCATTAAACCAATTTCTCCTTTGTCTTTTGCAGCCAAATCACCCGCCAAACCATGAATATGAACGCCAAGCCGAGCCGCGTCAAATAATCTCAGGCCCTGGGCCAAAAATCCCGCTATGACACCCGCGAGGACATCGCCGCTGCCGGCGGTTGCCATCCCGGGATTTCCCGTCTTATTTACATGGGCCTTGCCGTCTCTATCAGCGACGACGGTGCCATGGCCTTTCAAAACTACCACAGCATTATAATCACGCGAAAACTTTTTTGCAACACTTAATCTGTTATTTTTCACATAGCCGGCGCTTTTATCGATCAATCTGGACATCTCTCCCTCATGCGGGGTTATCACGCAGCGCGCCTTCAGTTTTTTTAACAAACCGGGCTCAACGGCCATGGCGTTCAGGGCGTCCGCGTCCAACACCATGTCCTTTTTGATTTTTAATATGAGCCTGCGGATCAGCGCGGCTGTCTCTTTTTGGCGCGAAAGCCCGGGCCCCAGCAGCACGACCTCTGAATCCTCCGCTTTCTCCAGTATTTTTTTCTCCGCCTTCAGGGATAACGATAATTCTTTTGTTTCAGGCAGGGGCAAGGTCATCGCCTCCGTAAGCTTGACCTCCATCGCCGGATTCAAAGAAGCCGGAATGCCAAGCGTCACGAGCCCGGCGCCTGAACGCAGGGCCGCGTTTGAACAAAGCGCCGCGGCGCCCGTCAGTCCGACCGAACCGGCCACAACAAAAACCCTGCCGAAATCTCCCTTTTGGGCGTCTCTCTCTCTTTTTTTGATCAATCCTCTTTCCATAATATCGCGTTGCTGACCGCGTAGTTATTGGTATGGGACATGCTCACCATTACCTTCCTCAGTTTGTTCTTGCCGGCGAAATCCCTCGCCTCCTTGTGCAAAATCACTTCCGGCTTGCCTTTGCTGTCATTAAGGATCTCTATATTCTTCAGCCTTATACCCACCCTCGTGTCGCCGAACGCCTTCAACACGGATTCCTTGCACGCGAACCGAGCCGCCAGATTCTCGTGCGAAAATTTTTTCTTGGTGGCGTAAGAAAGCTCTCTCTTAGTAAAAACCCTGTTTAAAAATTTATCACCCCACATGTCCAACGCCTTTTTTATGCGTTCGACCTCTATTATGTCTATGCCGGTCCCGATTATCATCTTATCAGCCCCTTCATGTCTTTAACGGCCTCATAGAGCCCCGTAAAGACAGCCCGCGAAATAATCGAATGCCCTATGTTCAGCTCGTTCATACCTTTTATCCCGGCTATCCTTTTCACGTTCGCGTAATTCAAACCATGCCCCGCGTTCACGATAAGCCCCAAAGACAGCGCGTATTCGACGGACTCCTTTATCTTCCGGAACTCCCTATCCATTGAACCCCTTGACTTCGCGAGCGAATAAGCCCCCGTGTGAATTTCCACTGCGTCAGCGCCGATATGATCCGCCGCGCGTATCTCCCTGTCGTCAGGATCGATAAAGATGCTCACCTCAACGCCTTTGTTTTTAAGAGACACCACGGCCTTTTCTATCTTACCCTCGTTCCTGACAACGCTTAACCCCCCCTCGGTGGTAAGTTCCCGCCTTTTTTCAGGCACGAGGGTCGCCTGGTGCGGCCGTATCCTGCGGGCTATCTTGACGATCCCGGGATCTATGGACATCTCGAGATTAAATCTTGTCTTTACCTTTTTCTTTAATCTCTCCGCGTCCTCGTCACAAATGTGGCGTCTGTCTTCTCTCAGGTGCGCGACTATACTGTCGCAGCCTGCCCTCTCGCAGGCCAGGGCGGCCAATACGGGATCCGGCTCGCCGCCCCCCCTCGCCTCCCTCAAAGTCGCCACGTGATCTATGTTCACACCCAGCTTCAGCGTCATCTCTTCTCCATCATGTAGCTCTTATTTACCTGCTTCTCCTTGGTTATCTCCTCGCTCACGTAAAACCACGTTATTATCGCCAACACCAGGGATATTATCTTTATCCAGAAATTATTGACTATCCACTTGAACATCCTATTTCTTGCCTTTCTTGTCCTGCTTGGAAAGATTGCTCAGCACGCGCTCCAGCGACGCCTTGTCAAGGTCATGCGTGAGCTGGCCTCCCATCGCGACAGATACGCCTCCGGTCTCCTCCGAAACCACGATTACCACCGCGTCCGTCTCCTCGCTCAAACCAAGCGCCGCCCTGTGTCTCGTGCCGAGCGTCTTCGAGACCTTCGGATTCTGCGTAAGCGGGAAGAGACACCCCGCCGCGGCGATCCTGCCGCTCGATATCACTATCCCCCCGTCGTGAAGCGGCGTATTCGGCATGAAAATAGTGGTTAAAAACTCCGCGCTTACCTTACCGTCTATCTCTATGCCGCTCTCGATATAATGCCTCAGATGCGCCTCTCTCTCGATCGCCACCAAAGCGCCTATCTTCTTGCCGGAAAGCGAAAAGCACGCCTTCGCGATCTCGTTTATCATCTCCGTTTCTTTCAGGAAAAATATGAACCAGCGGCGCTGGCCGATGCTGGCCAGCCCCCTCCTTAATTCGGGCTGGAATATCACGAGAAAGGTTATGATGGATATGGCGACTATCTTCGTGAATATCCAATTTATCCTCTCCAGATTAAGCTGTTTGGTCACGATAACAAATAACGCTATCAGGATTATGCCCCTCAGGACATAAACGCCGCGTGTCCTGCTCGCGAAAATCAGGATCACGTAAAAAACAAACCAGAGGATGCCTATCTCTATTATCAGTTTCACTAAATCAAGCATTGCCTCTCCTGGTAATGGCGTCCGCGACAGCCGCCGCTTCTTTTATTTCCCTGACGTCATGGACCCTGACTATGTCAGCGCCGTTTTGTATGGCCACAGCCGCCGCTCCGGCCGTGCCAAAAACCCTCTTGTCCGGCTCCGCGCCCAATATCTTGCCTATGAACGCCTTTCTCGAGGGGCCCACCAATATCGGCCTGCCCAGGACCTTAAACCTGCCGAGCCTTCTTAAAATTTCCAGATTGTGCTCCAGCGTCTTGCCAAAACCAATACCGGGATCCACTATGATATTCTCTTTTTTGACCCCGCCCGCCTCGGCCCTTTCAGCCAGCTGTCTCAGTTTTTCGATGATCTCCTCTATCAAATCCCCGTAAACAGGATTATCCTGCATGGTCCCGGGCTCGCCCTTCATGTGCATCAAAACCACCTTAGCGTCAAATTCAGCGGCAAGACGGGCCATGCCGGCGCCTTTTTCAAGGCCGGTCACGTCGTTTATTATCGAGGCGCCATTGTCCAGCGCCTGCCTCGCGACTTCAGGCTTGGTCGTATCTATGGATACCGGCGTCTTTATCGACCTGGTTATTTTTTTTATGACCGGGATTACCCTTTTTATCTCCTCCTCCAGCGAAACGGGCGCCGCGCCCGGCCTGGTCGATTCCCCGCCCACATCAATGATATCAGCGCCGTCCGCCGCCATGCGTTCGGCCCTGTTGACCGCCTTTTCCTGGTCCAGGTATATGCCGTCTCCGCTGAAGGAATCAGGGGTCAGATTCAAGATCCCCATTATATACGTGCGGGAACCGAACGCGAAATCCTTCATGACGGGAATACTATCTTCCTGACCTCTTCCGAATCCAGGACCTCTTTTTCCGACAACCTCTCGGCCAGGGCTTTTAATTTATCGATATTGGCCGTCAATTCCGACTTTGCCCTTTTATAACACTCTTCTATGATCCTGCGCACCTCGGTGTCTATCTCAAGCGCTGTCGCCTCGCTGTAATTCCTCTCTTCCCCCAGGTCCCTGCCCAGAAATACCTGCTCTTCCCTCCTGCCGAAAGTAAGGTTGCCGAGTTTTTCGCTCATGCCCCACCTGGTGACCATGTCCCTCGCTATCTCGGTTGATTTTTCCAGATCGTCCTGAGCGCCTGTTGACAATTCCCCGAATATCAGGTCCTCGCTCGCCCTGCCTCCGAGTATCCCGACTATCTTGCCAAGAAGCTCTTTCCTGGTGACGATATACCTGTCCTCCAGCGGCAGGCGCATCGTATAACCGAGCGCTATGCCCCGGGGTATTATGGAGACTTTGTGCAAAGGATCCGCGCCCGGTATCAAAAGCGCCAATAATGCGTGGCCTGACTCATGATAAGACACTATCTTTTTCTCTTCCGCGTTTATCACGCGGGTCTTTTTCTCCGGCCCCGCGATCACCCTCTCTATGGACTCTTCCAATTCCACTATCTCAACGGATTCCTTGTTCCTCCGCGCCGCCAAAAGCGCGCCCTCGTTGACCAGATTGGCCAGGTCCGCCCCTGAAAAACCGGATGTCTGCCTGGCGATGGATTTTAAATCCGCCTCCTTGCTCAATTTTATGCCTTTCGTGTGAACCTTCAATATCGCTTCCCTGCCTACGATATCCGGCCTGGATATGACGATCATCCTGTCAAACCTGCCCGGCCTCAATAACGCGGGGTCAAGGACATCGGGCCTGTTAGTGGCCGCTATCAATATAACGCCTTCCTGTGTGTCAAAACCGTCCATCTCCACCAAGAGGGCGTTCAGCGTCTGCTCGCGTTCGTCATGGCCGCCGCCGATCCCGGCAAAACGCTGCCTGCCGACCGCGTCTATCTCGTCGATAAAAATAATACAGCCCTTGCCGCCCATCTTCGCGGCGTGCTTTGCCTGCTCAAATAAATCCCGCACCCTTGAAGCCCCCACGCCGACAAACATCTCCACGAAATCAGAGCCGCTGATGCTGAAAAACGGGACCTTCGCCTCGCCGCTCACCGCCTTCGCCAAAAGCGTCTTACCGGTGCCCGGAGGCCCCATCAAAAGCACGCCTTTCGGTATCTTGCCGCCTAGCTTCTGGAATCTCTTTGGATCTTTCAGGAACTCTATTATCTCCTTCAGCTCCTCTTTCGCCTCGTCAACCCCGGCCACATCCTCAAAAGTAATCTTTAACTTATCGCCCTGGATCTGCCTGGCCCTGCTTTTCCCGAACGACAGGATCTTCCCGCCGCCCTGCGCGGCCGCGCCCCTATACACAAAAAACCATAAAAAACCGATGAATAAAAGCATGGGGCCCAGCGAATAAAGGATATTCGACAAAAAAGTCCGCGGAGGCTTGATGTCGAAATTCGGCACGTTGTCCCTCATCAGGTTGAGCATTTCGCTGTCCAGCTGAGACAGGTGCACCTGAAAGCGGCTGCCGTTCGAAAATACGCCCTTGACCTCATCATCCACCTTCACGGCCGAATCTATCAGCTTGGATTCTTTGTTGGTCTGGAGAATCCTGTAAAATTCGCCATAGCTCAATTCTTTCGGGATCCCGCCCGGCGACAGCGTGTCTATCCTGAAGATATACAAAAGCAGCAAAAACACCCCTACCCAGAACAAAACTCTATTGATATTATTCATGTTCTTCTTAGCCATGCATCCAGCCTTTCTTTGATATTACCGTGAAAATATATATTAGCATCTATATATATCAAAATCAACTTTAAATTTTATTAAAAAGAAAAAGCCAAGTTGACACCCAAGTAATACTACTTTTGTCAACTTAGCTTTTTACGATTTAGAACACACCAGCTCATTCCTGTGCTTCACTATGCTTATCCCGGCGGGGAGATCGACCTTGGAATTAACCGGCCTGGCCTCGATCAGGTCGCCCATCTCCTTCCAATGCTGATAAGTAAGGCGCCTGAGGTCTCCTTTCAGCTCCTGGAGCGCGGCGCGCATGACCCTTTTTCTTATCGCGTCAGGCTGCTCTTTCAATTTTTTCAGATTTATCGATATCCCGGAGGCCCTGACCCTTGACATGCCGTTAAATTTCCTCCTGGAAAACTTTTCCAGGAATTCATTCTCGGCGCGCAGGTTTTCAGCGGTATTCGCCAGGACCTCTTTTATATTGGGATTGAATTCTTTTTCTAAAAAAGGGATGAGGGAACGGCGCACCCTGTTTCTGGTGAAAATGTCTTTTTCGTTGGAAGAATCCCGCCTGAAACACAACTTATTCTCTTTGACAAACTCTTCTATCTCTTTTCTCGTGACTTCCATTAGCGGCCTTATGACTTGAAACTCTCCCATGTCCTTGACCGGGTTCATGCCCCCGAGGCCGGCCATGCCCGCGCCCCTCATCAGCCGCATCAGGACCGTCTCCGCCTGGTCGTCGGCATTATGGCCCACGGCTATCTTCTGGATCCCTTTTTTCCCGGCCGTCCTTTTGAAAAAATCATACCGCTCAAACCGCGCGGCCTCCTCGGAAGATATCCCTTTTTCCGAGGCGATCTTCGGGACGTCTATCTCCCCGGAAACAATTTCCAATCCATACGCCTTCGCGAGGTCCTCACAGAACCTCCTGTCCGATCTCGATTCCTCGCCCCGGAATTTATGGTCCAGGTGGGCTACTACTATTTCCAAGGCGTATTCTTTCCTGAGGGAATTCAGGGCATTGAGAAGCGTCACCGAATCCGGGCCTCCGGACACCCCGACCAGGACCTTGTCGCCCCTGCGGAGCATGCTGTGTTTTTTTATGGTAGATTTTATTTTTTCTAGAAAAAAGGTGGGCATGATAATTTAGATGTGGTAGCGGCGAGTGGATTTGAACCACTGACACGCCGGGTATGAGCCGACTGCTCTACCAGGCTGAGCTACGCCGCCAAAAATTAATTCGCTACGCTCATTAATTTTTCCAAAGGGGCTTCGCCCCTATGGCGCTACGCAATGCTCCTATCGTCGCATTGCTTCACTGTTACCCCTCGAGGGGGTGCCTGCACCCCCTCAAACTCCCCCAGCTGGCTGGAATTTTCCAAATTCCAGCCAGAAATTTTACACTTTATCTACTTCAAAATCTCGTTTAAGCTCCCTGTCCTATATCCTTCTAAATCCAGGGCAATATAACTAAAACCTATCCGCTTCAAGCGTTTTGTTATTTTATCACAAACCCCTTTATTTAGGAACCTTTTTATGTCTTTTTTCTCTACCTCTATCCTCGCGATGCCGCCGCCATGACACCTGACCCTTACCTGTCCGATGCCCAACTTTTTCAAGAATTCCTCCGCCGTTTCGACTTCTTTTAAACCCGCCCTGGTGATACGCTCGCCATAAGGGAATCTCGAAGCCAGGCACGCCATCGAAGGAAGCCCAGCTGTTTTTAAACCCAATCTCCTGGAATAAGTCCTTACATCGTCTTTCGCGAAACCCGCTTCAGCGAGGGGACTCTTTACGCCGAATTCCTTTTTTGCCGCGCTTCCGGGTCTATAGTCTTTTTCGTCGTCTTTATTTGAAGCGTCAAAAATATATTTAAGACCTTCTTTCCCAGCGATTTTATCAAGCGCCTCAAATAACCCCTTTTTACAATAATAACACCTGTTCTTTGGGTTTTCCGTAAAATTCTTATCCTTCAGCTCGTTTGTAAAAATTACCTTGTGCCTTACGCCAAGGGCTTTCGCGAAGCGCCTCGCGTTTTTAAGCTCGAGCTTCGTGTAGGTGTCCGACACCGCGGTGACAGCCAGGATATTTTCCGCGCCCATCGCGTCCCTTGCCGTCCTGAGCAGGAAACTGCTGTCCACCCCGCCTGAAAACGCCACCACGGCGCTCCCATACCGCGCCAGAATCCTTTTCAGTTTCCCTATCTTACCCATATACCTTTTCTATCCACCCTCCGCCAAGCACGTATTCTCCGTCATAAAAAACAGCCGCCTGGCCCGGCGTGATTGCGCCCTGAGGTTCCTTGAATTCCACTTCCATGCCTGAATCGCCCGCGCCCCGCAGGCAAGCCTGCGCCTTCTTATGATTATATCTTATTTTCACATCCGCTTCTAATTTTTCCGGGACGCTGGCCCCGCGCAGCCAATTGACGTCTTTTACCAAAAACCGTTTCTTTTTTACCTTTTCCATGTCCCCGACCACCACGACGTTATCCTTCGCCCTTATTTCCGCTACATACAAGGGCATGGGATTCGCTATGCCCAGCCCCCTGCGCTGACCTATTGTGAAATTCCAATATCCCTTGTGATAACCCAGAACTTTCCCGGACCCATCGACTATCTTCCCTTTTTTCTCGCCCCGCCCGCAATGTTTTTTTATAAAACCGACATAATCATTGTCAGGGACAAAACATATCTCCTGGCTGTCCGGTTTTTGATGCACCGGCAAACCTGATTCCCGCGCCTTTTTTCTGACCTGTTCCTTTGTAAGGCCTCCTATCGGGAAAAGTATGTTTTTCAGCCTGCCGCGGGCGATGACGAAAAGCGCGTACGACTGGTCTTTCAGCTTATCCGCGGCCATCCTTAATTCATACCGGCCGTTTTTCTCTATCCTCGCGTAATGGCCCGTGGCTATAAAATCGCATTCAAGGCCTTCGGCTTTTTTCAGCAAACTGCCAAATTTTATCTTTTCGTTACAGACTACGCACGGGTTCGGGGTCCTGCCCCTCAGGTACTCTTTCACGAAATAATCCATGACCTTTTCGCGAAAGGGTTTTTCTAAATTCAAGACATAATGCCTGATGCCGATCTTGTCGCAAACTCTCCTGGCATCCTCTATGTCTTTCAATGAACAGCAAGGCCTGTCTCTCTCCTGAGCGCAGTTTTCGCCGGGCCATATCTTCATGGTAGCGCCTATGGCCTCGTAACCCTCTTCATTTAAAATGACGGCGGCCACTGAACTATCAACGCCTCCGCTCATGGCCACCAAGACCCGTTTTTTATTCACGATAAATATTTAGCTATGGATTTTGCCGCGCGCTTGCCCGCGCCCATGGCCGCGATCACGGTATCATCGCCTTCCGTGGCGTCGCCGCCGGCGTAAACTCCGGGGATATTGGCCGCCTGGGTCAGGGGGTCTACTATTATCTTATTCCATTTATTCAACTCAAGCTCCGGGGTCGCGCTTAAAAACACGGGATTCGGGCTTTGTCCTATCGCGACGATGACGGTATCAACGTCCATGACAAACTCGGAACCCTTGACAGGCACGGGTCTTTTACGGCCCGACTCATCGGGTTCCCCCAATTCCATCTTAATGCATTCCATGCCTTTCACGAATCCATTCTCATCCCCGAATATCTTTTTCGGCAGGGTTAACATATGGAACTCTATACCTTCTTCCTTGGCGTTTTCCCTTTCCTCTTTCCTCGCCGGCATCTCGTTCTCGGTCCTGCGGTACACGATGCGGACCTTTTCCGCGCCGAGCCTGAGACAAACCCTCGCTGAATCCATGGCCGTGTTTCCGCCGCCTATCACGGCGACTTTTCTGCCTATATTGATGGGCGTGTCGTATTCAGGAAAAAGATACGCCTTCATCAGGTTCGCCCGGGTCAATACCTCATTGGAAGAATACACCCTGTTAAGGTTTTCCCCCGGTATTTTCATGAAACTCGGCAGGCCCGCGCCCGTGCCTATGAACACGGCCGCGTAACCGTCGTCAAAAATCTCTTTCAGGGTCATGTTTTTCCCAACCACGTAATTCGTGTTTATCCCGACACCCAGCGACTCCAGGTATTCCACCTCTTTACGCACTATCGCCTTGGGCAGGCGGAATTCGGGTATGCCGTAAATCAACACGCCGCCGGCGCTATGAAGCGCCTCGAACACGGTAATCTTATATCCCATCCTGGCCAGATCTCCGGCGCAGGTCAATCCCGCCGGCCCGCTTCCTATCACCGCCACCTTTTGTTTCTCGGTCTTGCGACCCGGTGACCCTGTGGCCTGGAGGCCTTCCTTAAT
>JBAZOA010000042.1:0-11655 GCA_041648935.1 Candidatus Omnitrophota bacterium
CTCAGATGCGGTACTGATCGTCCTCAGGGCCGCGATCCCTGCTGCTTCATTGGCATTATGCCTGGCTCGTAGCAAGTTAGGAATTGCTATTGCGGCTAATAGAGAAATGATTGCGACGACTATCATTATTTCTACGAGCGTGAAACCATGCCTGCTTCTTAACTTAAGCATGTTACTACCCCCTTTCTTCCCTTGATGGTTTATAGTTATAAGATAATAACCTTAAGGAGTATATCATACGAAATTGCCGCTGTCAAGGGAGCCAGGGCAAACCCTCTCATACCCCTAAGTAAAGTATACCCTATTTCCAGCCAATAGTCCAGAGGAAGCGGCCTAAAAAGCCAACCCGCCTTCTATCTAAGTTGACAAAACGAGTATTACTCCTTTTGTCAACTTGGGTTTACTTGGATTTACTTTTAGCATAAAACTTTCCAAGTATCTTTTAATGGGAAATTATTTCCGTGAGCTTGAACACGGGCAGGAACATGGCGATGACTATACCGCCTATGACTACGCCCAAAAAAGCTATGATGAGCGGCTCTATGAGGCTGGTGAGCCCGCTCACGGCCGCGTCAACCTGGTCATCGTAGAAATCCGCGATTTTACTGAGCATCTTTTCTAACTCGCCTGTCTGCTCCCCGACGTTTATCATCCTGACTACCATTGGCGGGAACGCGCCGCTCTTTGCCAGGGGCTCGGCGATATTCTCGCCCTCTTTTATGCCTTTACGGACATCGTCTATCGCCCTTTCTATGACCGTGTTTCCGGATGTCTTGCCGACTATTTCCAAGGATACCAATATGGGCACGCCGCTTTTCACCAGCGTGGCGAGTGTCCTGGTGAATTTCGCGACGGCGACCTTCCTGAAAAGCTGGCCCAGCACAGGCAGTCTTAAAAGCAGGACATCCACATTATGCCTGCCCTGCGGGGTCTTTATGTACCTGGCCAAGGCGAACACGAAAACCACGCCTCCCGCGAGCACGTATAAAAACATCTCGCGTATGGTATCGCTTATCAATATCAGGATCCTGGTTGGTAAAGGCAATGTCCCGCCGAGCATGGAGAATATGCCTTTAAATGTCGGGATGACCTTTAAGAGCATGACGAGTGTTATCAGAAACGCCATCGTGACGACAACGGCGGGATATACCAGGCTTGATTTTACCTTCCTCTGCAGCATGTTTGTCTTTTCCAGGTAAGTGGCCAGACGATCAAGGATATCATCCAGGGCACCGCTCGACTCACCGGCCCTCACCATGTTTATATAAAGCGTGGAAAAGACATTCTGATGTTTCCCGAGCGCGTCCGACAGACTTGACCCCGTTTCTATGTCGTCTCTCACCTTCGCGACTATGCTTTTAAAATTAGGTTTCTCTATCTGCTCGCACAGGATATCCAGCGCCTGGACCAGCGGTATGCCGCTGTCAACCATGGTGGCCAACTGCCTGGAAAAGATCACGATGTCCTCTAATTTTACCTTGCTGGCCATGCCGGGACCGATTTTTTTCTTGGCCGCCTCGTCTATGGAAATTATGATAAGGCCTTTTTTTCTGAGCGCCTCCACCAGGAGCGCCTTGTCGGAATATTCCAGCACGCCGCTTACTGTCCTGCCAGTGGTTTCTTTCGCTACGTATCTAAAATTCGGCATCTCATTCCTCTCCTGTCACGCGCAGCACCTCTTCCATGCTGGTTACGCCTTGCTGATATTTTTCCATGGCGTCCTGACGCAACGTCTTCATCCCTTTCGAGGCCGCGTATTTTCTTATGTCTTCGAGCGAGGCGTTGTCTATTATCATCTCACGTATCTTGTCGTCCACCAAAAATACCTCCAGTATCGCTATCCTGCCATAATAACCCGTGGAAGAACACTTGCTGCACCCCTTACCCTTGCAGGACTTACAAACCACCCTGCACAAGCGCTGGGCGGCCACGAGTATCACGGAAGAAGCGATTAAGAAAGGCTCTATGCCCATGTCGACCAAGCGGCTTATCGCGGTAGGCGCATCGTTGGTATGCAGGGTGCTCAGGACCAATTGCCCCGTAAGAGACGCCTTTATCGCTATGTCGGCTGTCTCGGAATCCCGTATCTCGCCTATCATTATCACGTCCGGGCTCTGCCTCAAAAGCGAACGCAGGCCGCTCGCGAAACTAAGGCCTATCTCGTGATTGACGGGTATCTGGGTTATCCCCTCGACCTGATACTCAACAGGGTCCTCTACCGTTATGATATTTTTTTCAGGCGTGTTCATCTGATTTAACACCGAATAAAGCGTTGTCGACTTGCCGCTGCCCGTAGGCCCGGTCACGAGGATCATGCCGAACGGTTTCGCGATGGCTTCCTTGAACCTGGCCAGCGTGTCCAGCGAAAACCCCAGGGCGTCAAGCCCTATGGAAAGATTGGATTTATCCAAGGCCCTCATAACCACCTTCGAACCGAACGCCGTAGGCAGGACAGATACCCTGAAATCCACCTCTTTCCTGTTAAGACGTATCTTGAACCTCCCGTCCTGCGGCAGGCGGAATTCCGTAATGTCCATGCCGGACATGATCTTGAGCCGCGCGAGGACCGCGTTCTGATTTTTCTTCGGGATGCGCAGGGCCTCCTGGAGATTTCCGTCTATCCTGTACCTCACGCGCAGGCCGCCTTCCTCTGATTCCACGTGTATGTCGCTCGCCCTCTTCTTGAGCGCCTCCACGATGATCAAATTCACTATCTTCACGATAGGCTGGGTCTCGCCTTCAAGGGCGCTATCGCTTATGTCATATTCCTCTTTCGCGGAGCTCACAAGCTCCAGGCCGCTTTCCTCACTGCTTTTAATTATGGAAGAAAGAGACCTGTCGCGCGTGGCGTAAAATTTATCTATCGTCTCCAATATCTCTGTCTCCGTGGCCATGACAGGCTCTATGTTAAATTTGGTAAGGGTCTTCAGGTCGTCCATCGCGAATATGTTCAGCGGATCAGCCATGGCCACTATCAAGGTATTCGCCAGCTGGCATATGGCGACCGCCCTGTATTTTCTCGCCATCGCCTCCGGGATCAAACCCATGCATTCCTTTTCTATTTTATACCTTGAGAGATTTATCGCCGGGACGTTCAACTCCCTGCTCATTATGAACATCAGGTCCTTCTCGCTCAGCATGCCTTCCCTGACCAGTATACGGCCGAGAGAACCGCCCTCGTGCGACTGCAATTCCCTCGCGCGTTCGAGGTCTTTCTCTTTTATGAGCTTGTTATCGACCAACGACTCCACTATTCGATCTCTTAGAGATTTAGACATGCCCTACTCGTCTCCCGGCGTCACCCTGAGTATCTCTTCCAGACTCGTGACGCCCTGCGCGACCTTTGAAATACCGTCTTCCCTTAACGTCCTCAGTCCTTCCCGCCTCGCGACCTGCTTGATCTCGCTTTCTCTGCCGCGCCTCAATACAAGGTCTCTTATGGCCGGGGTCATCACCAGGATCTCGCATATCCCGACCCTGCCGGAATATCCCATGCCCCTGCATTCATTACATCCCTTCGCCCTGTAAAAAGACACATCTTTATATTTTTTCACGTCCACGCCGAGCCTGGAAACCAGGCCTTCGTTTGGCTTGTATTTCTCTCTGCATTTAGGACAGATCTTGCGCACCAGGCGCTGAGCGACTATGGAAATCAATGAGGCGCTTATTAAAAAAGGTTCGCATCCCATGTTCACGAGCCTCACCACCGAGCCGCACGCCGTCGTGGTATGCAGCGTGCTCAGCACCAGATGTCCGGTGAGCGCTGATTTTATCGCTATGTCAACCGTGTCAAAATCCCGTATCTCCCCTATCATTATCACGTCAGGGTCCTGCCTCAATATGGACCTCAACGCGCTCGCGAACGTGAGGCCGACCTCGGAACGCACGGAGACCTGATTCACGCCTTCTATCTGATATTCGATAGGATCTTCCACTGTTATCAAATTCTTCTCCTCGGTGTGAACGTACTTCAACAGAGAATAAAGCGTCGTGGTCTTGCCGCTGCCCGTGGGCCCGCATACCAGTATCATGCCGTGCGGCCTGGAGGCGCATTGTTTGAACTTGCCCACCTCGATATCATCAAACCCTAATTTCTCTATGTCAAGCATGGCCTGGGATTTGTCCAGGACCCTGAGGGCGACCTTTTCCCCCCTGCTGGAAGGAAGGATGCTCACCCTGAAATCAACCTCGTTAGCCTTGAGCCTCAATTTAAATCTCCCATCCTGAGGCAGGCGGCGCTCCGCTATGTTTAGCTCAGACATCACCTTTATGCGCGATACTATCGATTCCTGCATGCTGAGTGAAATGGATTCCGCCTCCTTCAACACCCCGTCCACCCTGTAGCGTATGCGCAGGGCCTTCTCCATCGGTTCTATCAAGATGTCGCTCGCCCTTGTCTTTATGCCGTTTTCCAGGATCATGTTTGTCAATTTCACCACAGGCGCCTCTTCCACCAGTTTGTATAACCTGGCGGAATCGACTTTTTCCTTTCCGGCCTCCTCTTCCTGGATGATCTCCAGGTCCTGGGTCTTTATGTCCTTCATCAATTCCTCGATCGCGTCGTGCGTGTATTCGCCGTAATGCTGTTCTATCACATCCTGCAGCTCCTTTTGAGACGCGATCACGGTGCCTATCTCAAACCCGGTGAGCGAACGCAAGTCGTCTATAGCGAAGACGTTCAACGGGTCAGAGGTCGCCACCGTAAGCATGTTGCCTACTTTGGAAACAGGTATCATCTGATATTTTTTTACCACTTCCGAAGGGATCAGTTTTAAAAGTTCCGGATCCAGCTTGAACCTGGAAAGAATTATAGGAGGGATCCCAAGGCCCTGGCTCAACGCGGACATGAGGTCTTTTTCGCTTATGAAGCCTGACTGCACCAGGATACTCCTGATAGAGCCGCCTTTTTCCTTTTGCTGCTTGAGCGCCTTATGAAGTTCTTCCTTGGAAATGACCTTATTGTCTATCAATAGTTCCGCTAATCTATCTTTTAAAGAGGGCATGATTACTTATAATATTTCTCTATGGCTTTCTTGATATCCGTACCCGTGCTTACAAAGATCTGCACATACAGACCGGAAAGAAGCGCGATATCCTCCACCGCCTGCGTGTTCAGCGGATTAGACATGGCGATTGTCAGATTAGTACCGATCTTATCGATCGGGATGAGGCAATACTGGAACGCCACGTTTTTCGGTATGATCTTCACCACCTCAGGATCTATCTCGTAATTTTCCAAAGGCAGGTACGGAAAACCGTACTGCGCCGTGATGGCCTGCGCTATCGCCTCTTCCGTGGCGTAACCAAGATCAACGAGGATCTGACCTATGAGTCCGCCCTTTTCCTTCTGCACGCCCAGGGCGCGCTCAAGCTGATCTTTAGTCAGGATCTTGCGCTCTATCAATAACTCGCCTAATTGTTTGGATATGACCCTGCCCGCCATTATTTCTCCCTGAGCATCCTCTCGAGGTCCTGCACCTCCGTGGTGCTGGCCAGCGCCTCTTCGGATGTAATCTCGCCGCGTTTATATAAATCGAACAACGCCTGGTTCATGGTCTGCATGCCGTCCTTCTGCCCGGTCTGGATCAGGGAATACACCTGGTGTATCTTCGCCTCCCTTATCAGGCTCCTCATGGCGTGGTTTGTCACCAGGCATTCCACGGCAAGGACCCTCCCCTTGCCGCTGGCGCGGGGCAATAACTGCTGGGATAGCGCGCCTAACAGCACGAAAGAAAGCTGTGTCCTGACCTGCGCCTGCTGTCTCGCCGGGAACACGTCGACAATCCTGTTGATGGTCTGAACGCTGTCCGAGGTATGAAGGGTGGCGAAAACCAGATGGCCCGTTTCGGCGATCACGAGGGCCGCCTCTATCGTCTCCAGATCCCTCATCTCCCCTATCAATATGACATCGGGATCTTCTCTCAGGACATGCTTCAGGGCCTGCGTGAAAGAATGCGTATCGCCCCCGACCTCCCGCTGATTTATTATCGACTTCTTGTTGGAATGCATATATTCTATGGGATCCTCGACTGTTATTATGTGGCAATCTCTCTCGGTATTGATGCTGTCTATCATCGAGGCGAGCGTGGTGGATTTTCCGCTGCCGGTAGCTCCGGTAACAAGCACGAGCCCCTTTTCTCTCCTGCAGAAATCCCTGGCCACTTTTATCGGGAGGCCGCATTCCTCAAAGTTCATGATCCTGAAAGGCAATACCCTTATCGCGGCCCCGACACATCCTCTCTGAAAAAAAATATTCACCCTGAACCTGCTCAGACCCTCTATGGTAAAAGCGAAATCCAGCTCTTTATCCCTCGCGAGCCTTTCTTTCTGGTCATTCGTCAATATGGAATACACGAGGTCTTTCGACGTCTCCGCGTCCATGTTCTTTGAATCCATGGCGATAAGCCTGCCGTTCAGCCTCATGTACGGCGGGGCGTCCGCGCCCAGATGCAGGTCGGAAGCGCCCTTGTGAACAGCGTCCCTTAAAAGTTCTTTTAAATCCCTGGCCATCGCTCCCCCTTTTTTCTCAAACCACGACCCTGTTTTTTCCAAGCGACTTCGCGCTTCTCATGAGCCTCTCGGCCTTATCTATTAATTCTTCGGCGCTTGAACCGTCTATGGGATTTTCGCTTACCCCTATGCTGACGGTAACACGCTTGTCCGTCTTTATGATCTTCGCCAGGCCTTCCTCCACCTTTTTGCGTATCTCCTCGGCCTTGGCCGCCGCCTGTTTCTTGTTTTTTTCAGGCATGACCACCGCGAACTTATCTCCTTTTAACCGGCCGATCCTGTCCACCTCGGTCACAGAGAGCTTCAATATCTCGGCTATCGTCCTTAAAAGCATCTCTGACTTTGTCTCGCCGAAAGCGCCGTGAAACTCCTTGAAATTATCCACGTCTATGAGCAGGTAACCGCATGGCCTCTGATACAGCATGGCCCTCTTTATCTCCTCGTCAAGCCGCGACCTGGTGTAATTCTCATTATATAGCCCTGTCAATTCATCCTTTATGGCCAGCTCCCTGGCCCTCTTGAGCAGCATGCTGTTTTCCACCGCTATCGTGATCTGCTTGACAAAGACGTTCAGGAGTTCCTGCTCGTCTTCCGCGAAGACAAAGTCCTTCTTGTTATTCCCGACAAAAATGGCCCCGCCCACCCTGCCGGCCACGTGCAGAGGCATCATTATGATATTCCTCAATCCCAGCGCGGCGCCAAGATTAGACAGGACGCCGGTTGTCACGGTCCTCGAACTGTCCAGCGCCGCGATCTGCGTCGAAAGCTCGATAGGCCTTATTTTTATTTTAGAGAAAACGCCGGCGTCCATGTCAGGGCCGCAGACCAGATTAAATTCATCAGGATGCCCCTCCTTGACCAGAAGCAGAAATACCTTGGCGTCATCTTCCAAGTCCGATATCTTCTCCAATATAAAACTCAACGTCGAATCAAGCTCCGCGGAAGAAGAGATAAGATTCCCTATCTGCAAAAGACCTGACAGCGCCAGGACCTTTTTGTTTATCTCTATGTTTATCGTCTTTGTCTTCTCGCCGTATGTCTTTAACTCATCCATGTTGTCCTTGATCTTCTGCGTCATGATATTCAGAGACTTGCTCAAATCGCCTATCTCGTCTTCCCTGTCCATCTCTATGATCTTGGTCACGTCTCCGCTCGCTATGACCCTCACGTCATCCGCTATTTTTATGACAGGGTCTATCATCTGCTTTGTAACATAAAGCCCCAACAAAGAGATGACCACGCTTATAACTAATATAAAACTTATATTACCCAGAGATAGACCCAAAAACAGCTTGATATTAGGGAATATGTAAGTAATCACGAGCCAGCCGCAGATCAATAGAGGTATCAAGGACGTCAGGGAAAACGCTATCATTGTCTTGTATCTCAACCCTTTCGGGACTATGGACAGATTTTTAAAAGAATGCCGCATGCTTACCTCCAAGTATAACAAACAGTATACAATAAAATACGGGTAAATTCAAGTAGCGGGCGGTTTCAAGCCGATGGTTACGGTTCCAATTTTACGAAACCCCAAGGCAAATCCTCGGCAGGCCCTCTTTTACTCAGATAAGGCCCCGGATCAATCCCCGCCTCCTGCAAAGATTCTTCCCATGTCCCGTAATTAAAACGCTCTGTCCAGGCCTGCGCCCTGGCGCCCTTCTGCCAGACCCTGAATATGACTTCTCCCACGGCCCTGTCGCCCCTGGCCAGGATTGCCTCGACCCTGGACATCTCGGCGCTGTGAAAATCGACCTTTACGCCCTTGCCTGATACCTGCGACCTGATACCTGACGCCAAGCGCTGTTGTTTTTCCCTCAGCACGTCCAGGCCCTCCATGCCCTCTCTCTCAAAGTCAGAATGCGGCTTTGGTATAAAAGGGGACACGCTGAGATTCGAGCGCTTTATTTTCGATACCAGTCCTACTATGGCGTCCAGGTCTTCGCGCGTCTCGCCGGGCAGGCCTATCATGAAATACAGTTTTACTTTTTTCCATCCGGAACGCAGTGCCAGCGCCGATTTCTCGACGATCTCCTTGTCCTTTATGTCCTTATTTAAAATATCTCTCAGGCGCTCGCTCCCCGCCTCCGGCGCGAATGTCAGGCCCGCCCTTTTGAGGACGTTTATCTTGCCGTGTTCATTGAAACTCCCGACCCTCAGGGAAGGCAGGGATATCTGGACGCCCATGGGCCTGAATTTAGACTCCAGCGCCGCGGCGAGTTCCTCGATATGCGGATAATCCCCGGAGGAAAGAGATAATAACGACAACTCCTCGTATCCCGTATTTTTTATCGACTCCTCCGCGATCTCCATTATCCTTTTTATTGAGCGTATCCGCAATGGCTGGAATATCCTGCGCGCCTGGCAAAACCTGCATTTATGAACGCATCCGCGCATTATCTCTATGCCTATCCTGTCGTGCACGATCTGTATATAAGGCACAACAGGCCTTGTGGGAAAATAGGCGTTGTCCAGGTCCCTGACAATGCGCCTGCGGACCGCTGGCCGCGGGTTGACAGCCGGCACATATACCCCTTCTATCTTCGCCAATTCCCTTAGCGTTTCCGACCTTGTGTCTTTGTGTCTTTGTGTCTTTGTGTCCCTAAGTATTTTTACAATTTCCAAAACAACTTCCTCCGCCTCGCCGATGACGAACGCGTCTATAAAATCCGCCAGCGGCTCCGGATTAAAGGCGCATGGGCCGCCCGCTATCACAAGGGGATGACTGTCGTCTCTCTGGCCCGCGCGCAGGGGCACGCCGCCTAAATCCAGCATGTTCAATACATCGGGGTAATTCATCTCATACTGCAGGGAAAAGCCTATCACGTCGAATTCGCTTAAAGGCCTCCTGCCCTCGAGAGAAAAAAGCCTTTCTTTTCTCGAGCGCAGCTCTGTTTCCATGTCGCCCCACGGAGCAAAAACCCTTTCGCACGCCACGTCTTTCTCGTTATTGAGGATGCCGTATAAAATCCTGAGCCCGAGGTGGCTCATCCCTATCTCGTATATATCGGGAAAACAAAGCGCGAACTTCAGCAAACCGTCTCTTGATTCCTTTCGGACGGAATTCCACTCCATGTTTATGTACCTTCCTGGTTTATACACGCTGTCCAGCATCGGTCCCCCTTAACGGTGTATGGCTATGCTCTCCAGTATCGCCAAGGCCACGATAGTGAATAATAACGATGAACCGCCGTAACTCACGAGCGGAAGCGGCAGGCCCACCACAGGCATGAAGCCCATTGTCATGCTGATGTTCACGAACACCTGCACGCCTATCACGGTAGCCAATCCGGCGGCTGTCAGGACGCCGCACGGGTCGTCCGTCATCCTGGCTATTTCAAAGGCCCTCCTGACCACAACATAATACAAACCTACCAATACCACACCTCCCAAAAACCCCCATTCCTCGCCCGCCGCGGAAAATATAAAGTCGGTGTGGCGCTCTGTCAGAAAATTCAATTGATTCTGCGTGCCGCTGAGCCAGCCCTTGCCAAACGCCCCTCCCGAACCTATCGCTATCCTGGATTGAATAACCGTATAACCCGCGCCCAGAGGGTCCGCATTAGGATTCAGAAACACCATCAGGCGCTCTTTCTGATAATCCTTCAATAAAAACCACGCCAGGGGAGACAGCAGGACGGCGCCCGCTATCATAAAAAATAAATGCTTTAACCTGACGCCCCAGACGTATAAAAGGATAAAAAATATGGGTATGAACATGAGCGAGGTCCCCAGATCCGGCTCCAGCATTACCAGCGCGAAAGGCGGCAGGACGATCAATAAAGACACGAGGATATCCCTGATACCGCCATGAGACCTCCTGCCGGCCAGATACTGAACCAGCGTCATGGTGACAAACAGTTTCGCGAACTCAGACGGCTGCAGGTTAAAAGAACCTATCTCCAGCCACCTCTGCGCGCCCATCCGCCTGCTCCCAAACACGAGAACCGCCGCGAGCAATAAAAGCGTCAAAAAATAAACTACATAACTAAGCCCGACTATCTTTCTGTAATTCACGTTCACGATCACCAGAAACAATAAGGACCCCACGAGAAACCATATTATCTGTTTCAGGACAAAGTCCGAGTTCTTCGCGTACGTGGCGCTGAACAAAAACAAGATACCGAGGATAAAAATGGCCAGTGAAGCGCCCATCAATATCCAATCAAAATTTTTATATCTTTTCATGTGTCCACCAGTACTCAAGCGCCTGCCTCGCGATCTCGGCCGGCAAGTCTCCTCCTGAGCCGCCGCGCTCCAGAAAAACCACAAAACTGATCTCCGGATTTTCCGAAGGCGCGAACCCGGCTATCCAGGCGTGGCTCGGGAGACCCGGCCCCGCCTGCGCGGTCCCTGTCTTGGCGGAGATAGAAAACAAGGCGCTCCTAGCCCTGATCCCGGTCCCGTCAACGTTCCCAACTACCTCTTTCATCGCGTTTTTAACCGCTTCCAGGTTTTCGTTTTTAATCTTCAGTTTTATCGCCTTACGGACACCGGGGCCCGGAGCTCCTTTGCGCCTTATCAGGTGGGGCTCCACCAGATACCCGTTGTTCGCCACGACGCTCACCATGCGCGCGATCTGTAACGGCGTGACCAGGAGTTCCCCCTGGCCTATCGAAAGGTTCGCCGTGTCGCCGCTGTACCACTTTTCTTTTTTCTCCAGATGCCTCCACTGCCTTGAAGGCACGAAACCATCCGCCTCGCCAAAGAGGTCAACGCCCGTCTTTCTCCCGAACCCGAACTGTTCCGCGTACTCATAGATCTTGTCGGCGCCCACCAGTATCCCCAGACTGTAAAAATACACGTTGCACGACTGAGTGATCGCGGAATTCAAATTCACGGAGCCGTGGCCATCCCTGTTCCAGCAGTTAAACTCCTTATTCCCCACCTTCAGCTTGCCCGCGCATAAAAAAGTGGTCTCAATAGACACCTTTTTTGTCTCAAGACCGGCCAGCGCTACCACTATCTTGAATATGGAACCGGCCGGATATTGACCCATGACGGCCCTGTTTAAAAGAGGGGAATCCCTGTCTCTCAGCAGGCTTGCCAGGGAAGCGCCCGGATCGTAAGAAGGCGCGCTGACCAGGCACAGGATCTCCCCGTTGTTCGGATCCATGAAAATCGCCGCGCCTTTCAACTCCCTCA
>JBAZOA010000043.1:0-11339 GCA_041648935.1 Candidatus Omnitrophota bacterium
CTATGGTGCATCATCTGCAGGAAGCAAGCGGCACGCATTATGACTCGACGGCCAATAATCATGACAGCACAGGGATAGCGGCCACTCAGGGCGTGACAGGAAAGATTAACGGGGCTGATTCTTTTGACGGGGCCAGCGATTATGTCCAGATAGGTTCGTTTAACGTGGAGGAGATCACTGTCGAGGCGTGGGTTAAATTTGATGCGTTCACCGAGTGGGATGTGGTTGTCTCAAAGCCATGGACGCCGGCCGGTTCTCCTTACGCCGTATGGAATATCACACTGCAGGATGGCACTAGCTCTAGGGGCGGCTACCCCGCGGGATACCGATTGGCGAGCAAGATAGCTTATGACGCCACCGACAGGGGCAATATTTATACGCGCACGATATCGACAAATACCTGGTATTATGTCACGCAGACATGGAAGAAGAATTCGACAGTCAATCATTCTCTTTATCTTAACGGCGTTTTTTATTCAAGCCAGGACTTAGCGGATGGCAATAGTTTATACAGCAACGCGGTGGATATATATATCGGCCATAATATGAATAACGGGGACCAGGATACGGATGGTATTATTGACGAGGTACGCGTTTCCAATACGCCGCGTTCCGCGGATTGGATCTTGGCCCAATACAAGTCAATGAGCGGCGTCTTTATCAATAAAGGAAGCGTTGAGACAGGAGGCGTTAACACCGGTTTCTCAAATGTGACAACGCCCGCTGACACAGCCCCTTTTAATTCCGGAGACACTGTCAAATATACAGCCCAGGCCGGCGACACATTTTTCGCGAATGGGAAGACGATTTACTGGAGAGCGCGGGCAAAAGACCCGGCCGGCTCCAACGCGTGGACTTCTTATTCCGCGCCGCGCTCTTTTACCATAGATACCAGCGTGACAACGCCCACCTGGTTTCAGACAAAGACAGGCCAGTTTAATACCGGCGCTTTCGTTAATAATGTTTACGCGGGATCCGGCGATGACGTGAGGATGAGTTCTTATGGGGCGTCCTCATGGTGGAGTACTAATTACGCCAAGAGGATCCCTATCAATCTTACGGGCGGCGCGTGCGGCGGTTATCCCGTGCTCCTGAGTTTTGATTCTACCACTACCCCCAGGGCAAGCGACCTTTATAGCGCTTCAAAGAGTTCGGTCAAGGGGGATGATTTCAGGATAGTCTATAACGGGAGCGAGATAGACCGCCACGTGGAGTCATTCACGTCAAGTTCCGTGAGGATATGGTTTGGCCTGCAGGCGGCCCTGGGGACTTTTAAGAACCTGATAGACCCGGCCAACGGCGGCGCTTTTGTGAGCGGCACCACTCCCGCGGCCGGCTCCTGGAATAATGTCAATAATAATTCCTGGGCTTCTTATTGTGAGTGCGCGCCTCCCACGCCTTACGCCATATACAGTTTCAATAATACGGACACAAAGACCATTTATAAGATACGCATAAATCCCAATAACTCCACTGCCACGAATCCCGGGGTCAGGGACTTCAGGTTTCTTGTCTCTACCACAGGCACGGCCGAAGGTGATTTTACCACTATAGTTGACAGCACAATGGGGACAACAATAAGGCGTTATACTGATTTTACTTTCACCCCGGTCCAGGCCAAGTACGTGAAGATTATTTTGGACAGTAATCAATTGGGTTCAGGCAATATATTGATAGATGAATTGGAAGTCTATGAATATTCCACGGATACCAGCAATTACAAACTTTATTATGACTATGCCTCGGCTTCAAGCCCGCCTGCTGATTTATGGGATGTTTTTCCTCCCGGAAGGGACGCCAATACCAAGACCCTGTTATATTGTACGGAAGGCTCGGGCACGATTTTGAATGATTCCTCGAGCGCCGGCACAGGCGGCATGACGCTGTATAACACGCCCACATGGGAAAACACATTTGGGCTATCCAATAATTATAGCCCCAAGGCCATGGGCCCTTATTTTGTGGATTTCAACAGCAGTCAAAGCGAATATGGTCAAACAGGGACTGTTTTTCCTAAAAAGCATCTTACCTGTGAATACTGGGTCAAGATAGGCAGTACGGGAAATACCTATAGCGCGGCTTACGCCGGTTCAACCATGTGGGCACATCAATGGTATTATGAATATCAGCAAAGTTTCATGTATTGGTGCGGCGTCAACCAGGGCGTTGGTTTTCAGCCAGGCGTGTCTTCCACTGAATTCTGGCACGTGGCCTTTGTGCAGAATGACACTACTGATACAATGGAGTATTGGATGGACGGCGTTATGAGGTCTCAAGTGGCCTCTAATTCCACCGCGGACTCCGGCCTCATAAATTTTAAGATATTTTACGATAGTTATGTCAGCCGTTACGCCAGCGGTAAAATGGGCACATTGAGGATTTCAGATACGCCGAGGACGAATTTTGACTATGGCCGCAAGTCAAATCAGACCAGCTGCACGCTTGGGGTTATTGAAAGTTACTCCAGCGGAGGGGCAACAGGCGCGTTGACATCTCCGACCATAGATTTTGATGACGGGACCGGCACCTGGGATTATATCTCGTGGACCGATACGGAGACAAATGGGGATATAAAATATCAGGTATTATATTGGGATGGGGACAGCTGGGAGCTTGTGCCTGACGCCGCGCTCAGCGGCAATTCAACGGGATTTGACGCAAGCCCCATAGACATCTCTGGTTTAAATACGACAACCTATAACCAAATCCGGATAAAGGCTAATTTTACCTATTCCGGAGGCACTCCGATTTTAAGCGACTGGACCTGCTGCTGGTGTTCGGATAACACCCCTCCGATCATTGATTCGCGCGGCATAAGCCCGGACGGCTCGACTGTGTACACTGCGTCCAGGCATCTGCCCGATGACGCCGTGACATCCACGACGTCCTATATCTATTATGAGGGGAACGCCTCGCCGGATAAGATATGGTATGGGAATGACATGTCTGTCAACCAGACGTTTTACTGGGCGGGCACCGCGCATGACAATGTGGGCGGCACAGGCCTGCAGAAAGCCGTGTTTGTAAAGTCAACCCAGCTCGCCGGAGGTTCCAGTGAGCCGGTGGATGACGCGTCCGCGGCTAACTGGGCCGGCGCCTATGATCACGTGGGAAGCGGGGACACTGACACTGACGTTACCCTGGGCGCGACGCTTTACGATAACGCGAATAAAACCACGGCGGTGAATTTCACGGTTTACAGGGACGCGACAAATCCTGTCGCGGGGACAGTGGCCTGGACCTCGCCCGCGGATGGGGCGCGCCTGCAGTCTTCCTCGGGTAATTACAGGGTCTACAGGAGCGGTCAGACAGTTTATTACTCGGCCCATGCCTCAGGCGAGACAACGCAGGTGACTATGGCCGTGAGCGGCGCCAGTGACGCGAATTCAGGCCTTTGGAAGTATCAGTACCCTAATTTCCTTGATATAGGCAACGGCAGGTTTTCCGCGGGTAATTGTACGTATACTATCGGTAATGCCTCGGTCAGCGAACAGGTATCGCCCACTTACGCCACCGCATATGACAATGTATGCAATAGTGCCAATACGGCGGCTGGGGTAGCGCTTAATAAAGATACCACCGCCCCCGCCCCTAATTCACCAGCCACAGAAACGCACGGGGCCGCGAGCGGCGTCGCGCAGAGTATCACTAACGACCCTGCTTTTACCTGGACATGTTCCGCTGATTCAGAAGCGGGTATCTGGGGGTATGACTGGTATTTTGGGACAAATTCCGGGGGGACGCCCGCGAACTGGGTCCTTTCCGGGGCGTGCGACCCTTCGGCGGTCGACAGTTATAATAGATATTATTTAAACGTACAGACAAAAGATAATGTCTCCAATACGTCCAGCATAGTCCAGCTGTTCGTTTTTATCTATTTTCCGTCAGTCCCTTCTTTGCCGGGCCTGGCGTCATGGGCGCCTACCCCTGCGAAAAGCATGAGCGCGTGGTATCAGGGCGTCAAGGCCTCGAGCCCATTTACTTTTTCCCCATCCTCTGAGATGGGCACAAAATTCAGCAGGTATTTTTACAAGTGGACAACCACGCAGGCGGAGGCGCCGCCTTCTGACGGAGGTTCGGGGTATAATGTAACCACTTCTGACACGGCGTGGGCGGCCGGGTCTATAAATCTGACGCCCGCCAACGGCAGGCATAACTGGCTTCATATAAGAGCCGCCAATTCCAATAACGATCTGAGCGACCAGTCAGACATAGGCCCGTTTTATTTCGTGGACACATCCCGTCTTATGAAGCATGGCAAGTTCTTTGATGATGAGGGAAATCCAATCGAGATGGGCCCCAAATCCCCTTAAATATTTTTGAAAGAATTTGACCCCCTCCCGTGTCTTATATGGTAGGAGGAGGTGATTTATATGTCGAACCAGGGCAATGGAGTGGAAGTGCTCAGGATGCACCGCTTCAGCGGGGATTCGAACCTCAAGGCCTTTGTGGACGTGTCGTTCGCGGGGGTCTTTGTGGTAAAGGGCCTCAGGGTGGTTTCGGGGAAGAAGGGTTTGTTCGTGGCCATGCCGAGCAGGATAGGCAAGGATGAAAAATGGCATGATACGGCGTATCCTTTGACCAAGGAATTCAGGGAGGCCCTGAACGAGGTGGTTTTGGAGGCGTACGAGCGGAATTAAAAGCGGTAATTTCCGAAGCCGCCAGGTTATGGGCGGCTTCGGAAATCCAGGGCGGCCGGAATTATATTGACATTTTAATCCGGCGTAGTAAAGTATATGGTAATAAATCAAAGCGCAAACAAAAGGAGGTGGGGCGTGAGGAGGATCGCGATTCTGTTGGTCGCAATTATTTTTACAATCGGGTTCATGGCCGTTAACGGCGATTTTGTTTTCGCGAAAAACGGGGACAAGAAGACGGAAGAGAAGAAGGCGGAAGCGAAGACGCCGGAGCCAAAGGTGATATGCAAGTTTAAAAACAAGGAAGACATGGGCGAGTTCGAGAAGCTTTACGTGGCGAAGCAGGCGACGTTCGGCAGGATGGGCGTCCTGCAGGCGTATTTTTCGATGGAACAGAATAATCTGCAGCAGATCGATAAACAGATGGAAGAGAAATTCAAGCTGAAGATGGACCCCAGCAAAATGTATGATTTAAACAGGGATAACATGGAGATACGCGAGATAGGCGCTGTGCCTCAGCAGCCAGCTCAGTAGTCCCGGGGATAATCAAGGGCCGGCGTTACAATATAGCGCCGGCCCTTTTTGTTTGTATTCGCTAAGTTGACAAAAGGAGTATTGCTCGTTTTGTCAACTTGTGGTATCATCAAGTCATGCTTGGCGATACGCACAGGTTGGTTGAGCGATGCATCAAGGGCGAAGATAAAGCGTGGAAGGAATTTGTAGGCCGCTATTCAGGGCTTTTGCGTTATTCGGCGAGGATGAGGCTTTTAAGAAGCGGGCTGGCGTTTTGCCAGCAGGATATAGAAGACATAGCGCAGGGCGTGATAACGGAGATCCTGGAGAAGCGGAGGCTCAATGAGGTAAGGGACAGGCGGAAGATCACCGCCTGGCTGAGCATCATGGCGCAGACAAGGGCGTTGAATTACATGCGCCAAAAAAAAGAGAGGCTTTTGGGCCGGGATGAGTTTTACAGGATAGAGAACATGAGCGCGGCTGACGCGGGCCGCGTAGACGAGGAGTTGATGGGCGGCCTGGAAAGAGAGATAGAGGGGCTGGGTCCCAGGGAAAAGATCATATTGAAATTAAATATAGTTTACGGGAAGACGCATAGGGAAACAGCTGAATTCATGAACTTGCCCGTGAATACGGTCTCCACTATAATCGCGAGAAACAAAGGGATATTGAGGGAGAAATTGAAAAGGCGGGGATTATGGGCTGTCTGAGCGAAAAAGAACTGTCCTCATATCTGGATAAGAAGATCAGCGGGGCGGAGCGCAGGAAGATAGAAGAGCACGTGGCCGGCTGTAACGCGTGCCTGGACATGCTCCTGGTGGCGCGCGACGCGGAACGCCGTGAAAAAACGGAAAAGACAAAGAGGCGCGGCCGCGGCGAGACAAAATGGCTTTTGGGCGCCCTGATTTTGTTTTTGTGTTCTTTTGTCGTAAAGCGATATTTCCTGCAGTTCCTCGCGGCAAGCGCGGTGCTGGGTTTTAAATGGGCGATGGAAGGCGAGGGAGCGAGGCGCGCGATAATGATTTTCAAGGATTTTGGCAGGAAACAGGACTCTGTTAATAAAGATAGAGACAGGACTCTTGACAAGGCGGGTTTTTAGAGTTATACTTTTGAGAAAAAGGAGAGTAGTGCATGGCTAAGATCCTAAGGCTGGCGTTGATTCTTTTGGTTATAGCGACCGTCGCGTCTTCCGCCCTGGCGGTGATATCTTTCATGGGCAAGGAAAGAGAATATATGAAGAGGTTGCTGCTGGAGGATAAGCTTGCGGCCACTCTCAAGGAAAAGAGGGACATGGAAAAGGATCTGGAAGGCGCCAAGGGGGCCAGGCAGGAATTGGAGGCCAAGCTGGCGAAGACAGAGTCCAGGATAAAGGAAATAACATCTCAGTTTGAAGGCGAGAGAGAGAAGAGTGAGATGGCCGTGTCCGATCTGGAGCTCAAGAAAAAGGACCTGGAGCGCTTGAAGGTGGATCTGGAAAACGAGAAAAAGGAAAAACTGAGCATTTCAAAGAAATTACAGGATATACAGTCTGATTACGATAAGGTGAAAAAGGAAGTATCCCGCCTCGCGAGCGAAAAATCCACCTTGGAAAGAAAGGTAAGCGAGCTGGAACAGAAGTCGGTTAATCTTGATAAAATAGTCGTCAGCCCGATGGACGACGCCGGCCAGGCCGCGGCGCCCAGGCAGGCCCGGTCGTTTCTGCAGGGCAAGGTGCTTGTCGTTAACAGGGATTACAGTTTTGTCGTGACTGACCTGGGGCAGGATAAGGGCGTCCAAAAAGGCATGATATTTGAGGTCAGGGACGGAGAAGACCTGCTTGGCAAGGCGGAGATAGATAAAGTATACGATACGATGTCTTCAGCGAGCGTTTTACCGGGCGGCAGGATCAGTGACATGAAGAAAGGTAATTTGATTATTGAAAGCCGTTGAAATATACATCCCACCCGATAAGTCCATATCTCACCGGGCAGTCATGCTCGCTTCTATTTCAGAAGGGACCACGCGCATAAAAAATCTATTGATGGCTGAGGATATTAAGCGTACCATCGAGGCGTTCAGGGCGATGGGGGTTGATATCCGCGTCGGGCGTCACGCGTCATGCGTCGTGCGCGGGGTTGGCATGCGCGGTTTGAAGAAACCGAAGAAACCGCTCTATTTGGGGAATTCAGGCACTACAATGAGAATATTGCCCGGTATCCTGGCGGGCCAGGGTTTCGAGGCGGTGTTGACCGGGGATGAGTCGTTGTCAGCGAGGCCCATGAAGAGGATCATAGAGCCGCTGAGAAAAATGGGGGTTGATATAGGCGCAATACGTTCGACGCACGACGCCCGACGAGACATATATCCTCCTTTAAGAATCCGCGGCGGTAAATTAAAAGCCATTAAATATAAATCAAAGATCGCGAGCGCGCAGTTAAAATCATGCATCCTGCTGGCAGGGCTTTTCGCGGACGGGGTGACGAGTATCGCGGAACCTGTCAAGTCGAGAGATCACACAGAGAGGATGCTGAAAATGTTTGGCTGCGGGCCGCGGATAACAGGTAACAGGGTCATGGTAAAGGGCCCTGTAAAATTAAAATCGCCCGGCAGGATAGAAGTGCCGGGGGATATCTCAAGCGCGGCGTTTTTTATCACGGCGGGATGCGTCTTGCCCGGGATGAGGATAGTCATTAAAGATGTAGGTTTGAATCCCACCAGGACAGGGGTTGTGGATATATTGAGGAGGATGGAGGCGGATATTCGCGTCATGCGTCATGCGCGACGCGCGACGCCCTGTGAGCCAAGCGGAGATATTATTGTCGAATCCAGCAAGTTAAAAGGCGTCAATATATCTCCAAATGAGGTTACAGAGGCTATAGATGAGATGCCCATAATAATGGTTGCGGCGTGTTTCGCGAAAGGCAGGACAACGATACGGGGCATCGGCGAATTGCGCGTCAAGGAGACAGACCGCATCAAGTCGATGGTCACCAATTTGAGAAAGATCGGGGCGGATATACAGGTTACCAATAAGGAAGAGATTGTCATTAACGGAGGCAGGCCGTTACGCGGGGCCAGGGTGTCGAGTTTCGGGGACCATCGCACGGCGATGAGCATGCTGGTCGCGGGCCTGAATTCCAGGGGCAGGGTCCTGGTCACGGGCCTTGACTGCATAAAGAAATCTTTTCCCGGTTTTGAGGATTTACTTCGCAAATTGAATTGACAAGATTGTAATGCTTTGATAGAATTAACTTTAACGCGAAAATAAAAGAGGTGCATAATGGGAAAAATTTTTAGATTATTGAAGAGGTATGTCGATTCGATCCTTGGTCTTTTTTCAAACGACATGGGTATTGACCTTGGTACCGCGACGACCCTTGTCTACGTAAAGGGCCAGGGCATTGTCCTATGCGAGCCGTCAGTCGTGGCTATTCAGAAGGGCACTAACAGCGTACTGGCTGTCGGAGAGGAAGCGAAACGCATGCTTGGCAGGACGCCCGGAAACATAGTCGCCATCAGGCCCATGAAGGACGGCGTCATAGCTGATTTCGAGATACAGAGGACATGTTGAGATATTTCATAAAGAAGATCCACAAGCGCAAGGTATTCGTGAGGCCGAGAATGGTCATTGCCATCCCATCGGGGATTACCGAGGTTGAGAAGAGGGCTGTCAAGGATTCCGCGGAACACGCGGGCGCGCGCGAGGTGTATCTGGTTGAGGAGCCGATAGCGGCGGCCATAGGCGTGGGCCTTCCCATACAAGAGCCGGCCGGCAACATGATTATAGACATAGGTGGAGGCACTACCGAGATAGCTGTTATATCCCTGGCGGGGATCGTGTTTTCGCGTTCCATACGCATTGGCGGCGATGAATTGGATGAGGCCATAATAGAGCACCTCAAGAAGACGTATAACCTGATGATAGGAGAGCGTACCGCCGAAGACATAAAGATAAAGATCGGCTCGGCGTATCCGCTTGACGAGGAATTGACCATGGAGGTCCGCGGCAGGGACCTGGTCGCCGGCCTGCCTAAGACGATAACCATTTCCTCCGAAGAGATACGGGAGGCGATAGCCGGTCCTGTCTCCGCCATATTGGAGGCGGCCAGGATGACTCTTGAGCGCACGCCGCCGGAACTTTCAGCCGATTTGATCGAGAGGGGTATTGTCCTGGCGGGGGGCGGGTCTCTGCTGAGGGGTATGGATAAATTGATAAGCGAAGAGACAGGATTACCTGTTCACGTCGCGGAGGACCCCACCACCGCCGTAGCCCTGGGTACGGGTAAGGTCTTGAGCGAGATAAAGTATCTTAAAAAGGTTACCGTGCGCTCAAAGATGGAATTTTAACAGTGCGTGATAAAACCAGACAAAAACCTATCACTGATATTTGCCTTTGTCGCGACACTCGCCGCAATACTGATCTTTCGCGCCTCACAGGATGATTCCCGCATAAAAGCCTTGAATGTCTTCCGCGCGCCGCTTAAAATAATCTCCGGAGCCTATTATGCCCTTCAGGATGTTTCCAATTTCAGCGAGATCAGGAACGAAAACAGAGTTTTAAAAGACAGCATAAAAAATCTGGAGATGGAGGTGTTGAGGCTGCAGGAGGCGCGCCTGGAAAACGAGCGCCTGCGCAAGCTGCTTGATTTCCGCGAGGAAAAGACGCGCAAGTTCGTGCCCGCCCTTGTCATAGCGAGAGATCCGTCTGAGCTGACCCATACCATAATTATCGATAAAGGCAAGAAGGACAAGATTGTCAAGGACATGCTCGTGATAAGCGGCGGCGGACTGGTGGGCAGGGTGCGCGAGACAGGATGGAGCATATCCAGGGTTCTCCTGATAACGGATTACGATTCCGCTTTCAGCGCCATGGTGGAGAGGACAAGGGACTCGGGCGCGGTAAAGGGCGTGATGCGCGAAGGCCTCGTGATGAAATATCTGGAACTCGACTGTGATGTCCAGAAAGGGGACAAGGTAGTGACGTCCGGCCTGTCAGGCGTGTTTGAAAAGGGCGTGCTGATAGGAGATGTGGTTTCCGTGGAGAAAGATCCCGGCGGTCTTTACCTGAACGCGAAGATAAGGCCCGAGGTGGATATCATGAAGCTGGAAGAGGTCTTGGTGATGCGATGAGATTTTTCATTTGGGTTGTGATATTGGGCCTTATTCAGAGCGTGGTATTTTTTGACCTGCAGATAAATTTTTTAGTGCTCTTGTGCGTTTTCGCCGGGATGAGGGGAGGGCCGCTCGCGGGGCTTTTGACAGGCGCTTCTATCGGTGTATTCGCGGAGGTCCTGTCTTCCTCGGATGTCGGCTTGGGCCTCGCGCTTTACAGCGCGGCGGGATTATTGTCCGGGGTCCTGAAGTCCCAGGTGTATTATAAAGAGGGCTTCCTGACCGAGATGCTTTTTTCCTTTTTCGGGGTGTTGTTTTTTTATTCGGGTCATTTTATGTTTACAAAAATAATTCAACCAGGCGCGTTCTTTACGGCGATACTTTCCGCCATAGTCGCCCCGGCTTTATTCAGGGTTGTCGGGCGAGAAGTCAATCCCTCATGAAAATCAGGGTAGTCCAGATTTTTTTTACGGTTTTGTTTGTCTTGCTGATCGCGTATCTTTATTATCTCCAGATCATGAAAGGCCAGCTGTACAGGGATCTGAGTTTCAGGAACAGCATAAGGCTTTTGAATATAGCCGCGCCGAGAGGCGGCATTTACGACAGGAATAACCGGCCCATAGCCGGGAATTCGCTTTCTTTCGGCGTGTTTATCGTGCCGCAGGAAGCCAGGGATAAGGACGCGGAGATGCGGGACCTGGCCAGCGTCCTGGGCGTTTCCAAGAGCTTCCTGGAAAGGAATTACAAAAGGAATTACACGGCCCCGTTCGCGCCTTGCGAATTATTCAGGGGCGCCTCAAAAGAGGCCGTCATTAAGATAGAGGAGATGAGGCCTAATATGCCGGGGGTCATGGTGAGAGAAATGCCTTCCAGGGATTATCTCTATAAAGACGCCTTCAGCCACGCCGTCGGTTACGTGGGGGAGATAGACCAGGCGGAACTGGAACTTCTGAGGCCGTACGGTTACGGCATCAAGGACATGATAGGCAAGGACGGCATAGAGAGGTTCTATGACGCCACCCTGCGTGGCAAAAACGGCGGCATGCAGGTGCAGGTCGATAACATGGGCAGGCAGGTAAAGATACTGGGTTCTAAAAA
>JBAZOA010000044.1:0-11271 GCA_041648935.1 Candidatus Omnitrophota bacterium
CAAGGGCATGTCCTGCGATTCTAAGTCAGTAAAGGAAGGATATCTTTTCGCGGCGTTAAGGGGCTCGAGGCTTAACGGGGAAGATTTCATAGACGAGGCGGTGGATAGAGGCGCCTCGGCAGTGTTGCTGCAGTCGTCAGGAGAAAAGGTCTAGGGGAGGGGTTACCTTTATATACGCGAAAGACGCCAGGTCCTGCCTTTCCCAGGTTTGCAAGGCGTATTACGGGGATGTCTCCGCTCAGATTCGCCTATTAGGTATAACCGGCACAAACGGCAAGACTACCATCACGTATTTAATAGAGAGTTTGTTTAAATCGAATAATAAGCCCATAGGCGTCATAGGCACCATCAATTACAGGTTCGGTGAACGGCTCATCCCGGCTACCAACACTACCCCCGGCATTCTGGATTTGCATATCATATTGAAGGCCATGCTTAAGCAGAGGATAACCAATTGCGCCATGGAGGTGTCTTCACATTCTCTTGAGCAGGGCAGGGTGGACAGCCTCTTGTTTGACGCGGCCATATTCACCAATCTCACCAAGGAACATATGGATTATCACAAGGACATGGATAGTTATCTCAACGCGAAGCTGAGGCTGTTCACGAAGATAAAGGAAGGCGGTTTCGCGATTGTCAACGCGGACGATCCGGCGTCGATGAGGATCATGGAGAAGGTCAGGGAAAACAAGGGCATAAATCTGATGACCTACGGCATCGAGCGCCGATCAGACGTAATGGCCGGGGATATAAAGTTTTCTTTTTCAGGCGTGAGGTTCAGCGCCGCGTTCCGGGGTGATTCCGTTGAAATTGAATCCAGCCTCATAGGCAGGCACAACGTCTATAATCTGCTGGCCGGTTTTTGCGCCGGCCTGGCGTCCGGCATGAAACCGCCGGAGATAAAATCCGGCCTGGAGGCGCTCAAGTCATTGCCTGGGAGGCTTGAGCGGATAGACACGGACAGGGGTTTTTCTGTTTATGTGGATTACGCCCACACGGAAGACGGAATGGAAAAGGTCCTGGGCGCGTTGAGGGAATTGAGGCCTATCCGGCTCATATCCGTGTTTGGATGCGGGGGAGACAGGGATAGGACCAAGCGGTCCGGGATGGGCAGGATCTCTACGGCGCTTTCAGACAAGGTATTCATAACAAGTGACAACCCCAGAGGCGAAGACCCTATGGCTATAATAGACGAGATAAAAAGCGGAATTGGTCCGGACGCGGACAATTATGAGATTGAGCCGGACAGGTTTAGCGCCATCAGGATGGCGCTGGAATACGCCCGCGAAGGAGACATTGTCCTGGTGGCGGGTAAGGGCCATGAGACATATCAGATATTTAAAAATTATACGCTCCCCTTTGACGACAGGGAGGCGGTTAAAAAGGTATTGAAAGAGAGGAAGCCATGTTTACAATCAGGGAGATCTTGACGGCTGTTAATGGGAGGATACTATCCGGCAACGAGGATGATATCGTGACCGGCGTTTCCACGGATACCCGCAGGATAAAGAGCGGCGAGCTCTTTCTGGCCATAAAGGGTGAGAGGTTTGACGGCCACAGTTTCATACTTGACGCTGTTTCCAGGGGCGCCGGCGGTGTGCTGGTCCAGGAAGGAGGCATCACGAACGCGAATTTCAAGATGCCTGACGTCTCTTTTGTCTCTGTCTCGGACAGCGTGAAGGCCCTGGGAGACATAGCGAAATTTCACAGGTCAAGGTTTGATATCCCTGTTATAGGCATAACCGGCTCTAACGGAAAGACTACCTCGAAAGAGATGATAGCGGGCATATTGAACAAGAAATTCAACGTACTCAAGAACTTCGGGACAGAGAATAATAACATCGGCGTCCCGCTTACCCTGATACGCGTGACTACGGAGCACGAGATAGCGGTCCTGGAAATGGGTACCAATCACTTAGGGGAGATACGGCGTCTCGCGGAGATAGCCAGGCCCACGGTAGCGGTGATCACGAATATCGGGCCGTCGCATTTGGAATACCTTGAAGATCTGGATACCGTGTTAAAGGCCAAGGCCGAGATATTCGAACGCATGAGGCCCGAAGACAAGGTAGTGCTGAACGCCGACGATGAAATGCTTAAAAAGGTGAAGACCAAGTCCAGGGTGATCAGGTTCGGCGTGGAAGGAGACGCTGACTTCAGGGCTGAAAAGATAGAGGTTGAGGCGGATGGGATAAATTTCAAGTTGAACAATAAATGGGACATAGCCCTTAGCACGCTCGGCAGGCATAACGTGTACAACGCGCTCTGCGCCATAGCCAGCGTCTGGGATTTTGGCGTGGACATAGAGGACATAAAAGACGCGCTCAGGGAATTCAGGGGGGCCAGCATGAGGATGGAGGTCAGGAGGCTCGGCGATATAAAAATAATAAACGACACGTATAACGCCAATCCGCTGTCGATGAAGCAGGCCATAGACGTGCTGAAGGACATTACCACTAAAGGCAGGAAGGTCCTGGTGGCGGGCGACATGCTTGAGCTGGGCACCCTCTCGGGGAGATTTCATCACCTGGTCGGAAAGCAGGCGGCTGAGTCAGGCGTGGATTTCATAGTGGCCGTGGGAAAACTCGCGGAACATGTCGCCAGGGGGGCGCAGGAAGCCGGCATGAACGGGAAGAAGATTAAGCTTTGCAACCTCACCAAGGAGGCGCGCGCCGCGATGGCGACCCTGATAAAGAAAGGCGATACCGTTCTGGTAAAGGGTTCCCGCGCCATGAGGATGGAAGAGATAGTGGAGGAGCTGGAGACCCAGTTTAAATAAAATGCTATATCATTTACTCTATCCTTTAGGGGAACATTGGACGGTTTTTCATGTATTCAAATACATAACTTTCAGGGCGGTGTTCGCCAGCGTCACCGCTTTTTTGATAACGGTTATTTTCGCCCCTCCTATAATAGCGAGGCTGAAGGCCCTCAAGATAGGGGAAAACGTGAGGCAGAAAGAATGCCCCAATCTTTATGACCTTCATAAAGGCAAACAGGGCACGCCTACGATGGGCGGGATACTGATCTTATTGGGCGTATTCGCGTCCGTCCTTTTATGGGGAGATTTGAGAAACGTTTATTTATTACTGGCGCTAGGCGTTACCTTGTGGCTGGGCATCATCGGTTTCGCGGACGATTACAGGAAATTGACGCGCAAGACGTCAAAGACGCGCGGGTTGAAAAAAAGGACAAAGCTCCTGGCGCAGGTGATGGTGGGCCTGGCGATAGGGGCCTTTTTATACTGCAGCCCAAAAAATACCACCGTGCTGGAATTCCCGTTCCTAAAGACCCTGGCCGTAGACCTCGGCATTTATTATATTTTATTCGTGACGCTTGTCATCACCGCTTCCTCGAACGCGGTGAACATTACGGACGGCCTGGACGGCCTGGCCATCGGCTGTATAGTCATGACGGCGGTGGCGTACACGATAATGACTTATGTCACCGGACACGTCAGGTTCGCGGAATACCTGGGGATTTATTATCTTCCCGAGGCGGCCGAGCTTACCGTGTTTTGCGCCGCGATAGCGGGCGCGGGACTGGGATTTTTATGGTATAACAGTTTTCCCGCTTCCATATTCATGGGGGATACCGGCGCGCTGGCGCTCGGCGGGGCGATAGGGACAGTCGCTGTTTTCATAAAAAAAGAGGTCCTCTTGCTGCTGGTCGGGGGCATATTCGTCGTGGAGGCGGCATCTGTCCTGATGCAGATAATATCATTCAGGACCAGGGGCAAGCGGATATTCAAGATAGCGCCGCTTCATCATCATTTTGAGATGTGCGGCTGGCCGGAACCGAAGGTCACGGTCCGGTTCTGGATAGTGGCCGTAATATTGGTCTTGTTGAGTTTGGCGACCCTGAAGCTGAGGTAATGTATGGCGAATGTCCTGGTGGTTGGAATAGCGAAGAGCGGCATCTGCGCGAGCCGCTTGCTTAGAAAAAGGCGCGATACCGTCTTTATAACGGATATAAAAGATGATAAGGTGACGCGTTCCGCCGCGCAAAGACTCATCAGGGAAGGCGTTGTAAAGCGATCTAACGCTGAGCTCGGCGCGCATACCGAAAAATTAGTGAAAAAATGCGGCCTGGTCATAGTCAGCCCGGGCGTCAGGCCGGACGCGCTGCCCGTTGCCCTTGCCGAGAAAATGGGCATACCCGTGATAAGCGAATTGGAATTGGGTTATTCCATGTGCCCGTCGCGCGTGATCGCCGTGACTGGTACGAGCGGCAAGACAACCACGGCTACGCTGATCGGCCAGATGCTCAAGGCCTCGGGCAGGGACGCCGTGGTCTGCGGCAATATAGGCAATCCGTTCACCGGAGAGATTGACCGCCTGAAAAAAGACTCATTGGTGGTTGTGGAGGCGAGTTCTTTTCAGCTGGAAAGGATAGATAAGTTCAAGCCAAGGGTTTCCGTCATATTGAACATATCGACGAACCACCTTGACAGGCACGCTGACATGAACGAATATATCTCGGCTAAGCTGAGGATATTTTTAAATCAGGACGAAAACGACGTCACGCTTTTAAATAAAGGCGATGAATTATTAAATGAGATAGCGGAGGCCGTTAAAGGTCCCAGAGTGGAATTCTTTGATGAATACGGAGGCTTCGGAAAGAGATGCGGCGTTGAGAACGAGGATTTTCTCGCGGCCATGTCAGGCGCGTCTCTCATGGGCGCCTCCGAGGAAAAGATGCTCGAGGTCATCAGGGCCTTCAAGGGAATAGAGCATCGTCTGGAACACGTGGCCAGCGTGAAAGATATCCATTTTATCAACGATTCCAAGGCGACTACCATATCGAGCGTTGAATGGGCCTTGCGTTCTCTGGACCCGGGCATAGTCCTTATAATGGGCGGCAGGTATAAGGGCGGGGACTTTGGCGCGTTAAAGGGCCTGGTGAGGGATAAGGTTGACCGCGTAATCGCCATAGGCGAGGCGAGGCCCAACATCAGGCAAGGATTAGACGGCGTTACGGAGATATTCGAGGCGGGTGATTTGAGCGAGGCGGTGGAGGAGGCGTTCAAGAAGGCCAGGAAAAACGGGAGGGTCTTGCTTTCTCCGGGTTGTTCCAGCTTTGACATGTTCAAGAACTACGAAGAGCGCGGTAATGTCTTCAAGCGGATAGTCCAGGGTTTAAAGTGAATCTGTCTGATTTAAGCAGGGAAAGCCAGCGTTTATTGATAGCCGCGGCCATGCTCGTGTGCGTGGGCGTCGTCATGATTTATTCCGCGTCCAGCTGTTACGCGTACGAGCAATTCAAGGACAGCTCTTTCTATCTGAAGAGGCACCTGGCGCATTGCGTCGCCGGGCTCGCGCTGGCCGGGTTTTTTCTGAAGTTCGATTACAGGATCTTAAAAAAACATTCCAAGACGCTTCTTTTTATATCGATATTCTGTCTGCTCCTGGCGCTCTTGCCGGGTATCGGCCATGAGGCCGGCGGCGCGAGGAGGTGGGTGAGGATAGGTCCGATAGGTTTTCAGCCGTCTGAGATAGCGGCGTTTTTTTTAATAGTATACATGGCCGAGATCCTGGACAGGAAAGAGTCGATAATAAGGGATTTTTTGCACGGGTTCATGCCGCCTCTGATAGTGCTGGGCGGCGTGGTCTTGTTGATACTCTTGCAGCCTGATTTGGGCAGCGCCGTGGCTGTTTTAGCCGTGTGCCTCACGATGATGTTCGTGGCGGGCGCGAACATGGCTCACCTGCTCCCGTTTTTTATCGCGTCAGTCCCGATATTCTATTTATTGATATTCAAGGTCGCTTACAGGCTGAGAAGGATCATGAGCTATCTTGATCCCTGGGGCGACAAGCAGGGCGCCGGTTTTCAGATAGTGCAGTCATTTTTGGCGCTGGGTTCGGGGGGCGTATTTGGCCTGGGTTTAGGGTGCTCGAAACAGAAGCTTTTTTACCTGCCTCAGGCCCATACCGATTTTATATTTTCCATAATAGGGGAAGAGATAGGGCTTATCGGCGCGGTAAGCGTGATAACGCTTTTTATCATATTTGTATGGCAGGGCCTTCAAATTTCAGTAAAGGCGAAGGACCTGTTTGGGAGGCTTCTCGCCTTAGGCATAACGGTTAACATAGGCCTTGAGGCGGCCATAAATATAGGTGTTTCCACCGGGGCCATACCCACAAAGGGGCTGCCTCTGCCTTTTATAAGTTACGGCGGTACATCTTTGATATTTGATATAGTAAGCGTCGCGTTGTTGTTGAATATAGCGAATAATTAGGTAATTATAATGAGGATATTGATTGTCGCGGGGGGGACCGGCGGGCACATACTTCCGGCTGTTACGCTGAGCCAGGAGATCCTGTCCAGGGGAATGGGCCGGGTATTGTTTGTCGCGTCATCGAAAAAACGGGACAGGGTCCTGCTGGCTGATAAGGGCATAGATTTTAAAATAGTGCCTGTCGGTCCATTGAAATCAAGGGGTATTTTGGCGGCGCTTGATTTTACAATAAGACTTTTCGCGGGCACGATAATCTCGGCGTTCATACTCTTGAGATACAGGCCGCGGGTCGTGATCGGATTCGGCGGCTATGTCTCCGGGCCAATAGTGCTTTTGGCGAGCTTGTTTGGCATCAGGACCATCATACATGAACAGAACGTGTATCCCGGCAAGGCCAACAGGATACTCGCGAGATTTGTCGACAAGGTGGCGGTTAGTTTTGACGAGACGAAAAATTATTTAAAAGAGTTTGAGTCAAAGATTATCGTGTCAGGCAATCCAATAAGAAAGGCCCTGAAAAGAGACGGCCGGAAAGACGCTGGTCCGGGTTTCACGCTGCTGGTAATCGGCGGGAGTCAGGGCGCTCATCGCCTGAACGAACTCGTGCCAAAGGCCATGGGCCTGATGTCCAAAGACAAGAGGTCCGAACTTTCCGTGATCCACATCTCGGGGGAAGAAGACATGGCCGCGGTGGCCGGGAAATATAAGGAAATGGGAGTCGACAGCAGGGTATTTTCCTTTACAGAAGACATGGCCGCGATTTATAATAAGTGCGATTTTGTGATAGGGCGCGCGGGCGCCATGATGGTTTCGGAATTGATAGAATTGGCGATTCCCTCGATATTGATACCGTATCCTCACGCGGGCGGCCATCAGCTCGCCAACGCGAGGGTGCTCGGGGATAAAAGGGGCGCCATTGTATTAAAGGAAGAGGGCCTTGACGAAACCGTCCTGAAGGACGCCCTGTTGAGCATGATGGATTCGAACGCGCTCGAGGACATGGCGCTGAAAATAAAAGGCATTAAGAGGTTTGACGCATGCGGCGTTTTAATAAAGTCCATTTCATAGGTATAGGCGGCATAGGCATGAGCGGCCTGGCCGAGGTCTTCCACTGCCACGGTTACGAGGTGCAGGGCTCAGATCTCAAGGAGTCCAAGGTCACCGACCGGCTCAAGGCAATGGGGATCGATGTCAAGAAAGGCCATCGCGCGGAAAACATAGACGGCGCGGATCTGGTGGTATATTCTTCTTCCATACCGGAGAAAAATCCTGAATTCAGCCAGGCGAAGGCGAAGGGCGTCAATATCATGCGCCGCATAGAGGCGCTTAATATCCTGGCGGAAGGCAGGGACGTGATAGCGGTCTCAGGCACGCACGGCAAGACCACCACGACCTCGCTCGTCTCGCTATTGCTGATCGAGGCCGGGCTTGACCCCGCCGTGTTCATAGGCGCCGACGTGCATTTCCTCGAAGGCAACGCGCGGTACGGCAGGGGCAATCTGCTGGTAACGGAGGCGGACGAGTCGGATGGTTCGTTTCTTCTGTTGGACCCTCTTTACAGCGTGAGCACCAATATCGACAAGGAGCACATGGATTATTACGTTACCATGGATAAGGTCATAGACGCGTACAGGAGATTCATACGCAACACGAAGTATAACGGCTGCGCCTTTGTATGCGCGGACGATGAGCGCTTAAAGAGCGTTTCTGTCTCGCCGAACGGCAGGATGCTGAGATACGGCCTGGCGAGCGACGCTGATATCAGGGCGGGCAACGTCAGGCTCTTTGGGATGAACGGTTCGGAATTCGACGTGCACCTCAAGGGCAAAAAACTTGGGAGGGTCAGTCTTTCGATACCGGGTATCCATAACGCGGTGAACAGTCTGGCCGCCATAGGCATAGCCCTTGACCTGGGCCTGGAGTTTGATTTCATAAAAGAGAAGATAGTGAGTTTCAGGGGCGCTGACAGGCGCTTTAACGTGACGAGGCTTGAATCAGACGTCCTCATGATAGATGATTACGCGCATCATCCCACGGAGATACGCGCGACGCTCATGGCGATGAATTCCTCCGGAAAAAGGATCGTGACCGTATTTCAGCCGCACCGCTATTCCAGAACAAAATACCTGAGGGAGCAGTTTGGCAGGTGTTTTGACATGGCGGATCATCTGGTGATCACGGATATATATTCGGCTGATGAGAACCCTTTAGACGGCGTGAGCGCCAGAGACATATGCGACAGCGCGAAAGAATGCGGTCATAAAAACGTTCATTTTATACGGAAAGATGATATAATAAAACATTTAACGAGCGTTATCAGGCCCGGGGACGCGTTGTTCATACTGGGCGCGGGAGATATAGGGGAGCTGCCCGGGAAGATTATCAAGGTCTTTAATGATACGGCAAAATGAGCCTTTATCCCGCCATACAAGTTTTAAGATAGGAGGGCCCGCGGCCTTTTGGGCTGAGGCGGAAGACAGGCGGGATATTTTAGAAGCGGTTTCCCTCGCGGACAAGCTTAAAAAGCCCTTTGTTGTGCTGGGGGCGGGTACCAATATCTTGGCCAGGGACGGAGGATTTGACGGCGTGGTCCTGCGTCTTGGGCGTGGTTTTAATATCATAGAGGTTGAATCCGATCGCGCGTTAAGGGTCGGGGCGGGCGTGGTCACCGCCAGGCTGGCGGCGTATGCCTCTGAGCGCGGATTGAGCGGCTGTGAATTTTTAGCCGGGCTGCCAGGGGATTTCGGCGGCGCGATTTTCATGAACGCCGGGGTCCGCGACCCGATTGAAACCGGCAGGTTCAGGGAAATAAAGGACATTCTCCTGGACGCGGAGGTTCTTGATTTAAAAGATAATAAGGTCAGGACGATATCCGCCGCGGATATTGATTTCAGATACCGCTCGTCCAACCTGGATAATAAAATAATACTGGCGGCCAGGATCGGGCTCGCGAAAACGGAGAAAAGGGATGTTGTCGGCCGCGCGGCCCTTTTCATGAAGAAAAGAGACTGGCTCAGGAAGCTCGGATTTCCCTCAGCCGGCAGTGTTTTTAAAAATCCGGATATCGGCGGGGGCGCGGGCGCGCTCATAGAATCCTGCGGCCTGAAGGGCGAGCGCGCGGGCGGGGCTGAGATATCAAGACAGCACGCGAACGTCATCGTCAACGTCAATAAGGCCAAGGCGCGGGATGTGTTGGGCTTGATTGAACTGGCCAGGCGCAGGGTCAAGGAGAAGTTCGGCGTGGATTTGGAGCTGGAGTTAAGGATAATATGACACAAAAACGAATCGGCGTGCTGATGGGGGGGCCTTCCTGCGAAAGGGAAATTTCCATAAGGTCAGGCAAGGCGGTGTGCGGGGCCCTGAAAAACAGGAATTTAAAGGCCTTGCCGATAGAGTTGATGCCCAGTTTCGGAAGTGATAACTACGCGGACAAGGTAAGGATGGCAATACTGTCAGCGGATATAAACGCCGCCTTCATCGCCCTTCACGGGGAATTCGGGGAAGACGGGAAGATTCAAGGCATCCTTGAGGACTTAAAGATACCATATACGGGAAGCGGGGTCGCGGCCAGCAGGGCAGGCATGGACAAGATACGGACAAAGAGTATCTTCAGGTCCGGCAGTATACCCGTGCCTGAAGACAGGATATTGGAGAGACAGGCCTTTGACAATGGTTTCGACGCGTCGGTATATTTCAGGGAACTCGGCGGGAAGGTCGTGGTAAAACCTTACGACGGGGGCTCGAGCATCGGTCTCGATATAGTCAGCGGCGCCGAGGGTCTTCGGGCCGCCGCCATGAACGCCTTCAGGTACAGCGATAAGGTCATGATTGAGGAATACGTGCCCGGCCGCGAGATCACCGTGGGCATAGTTGAGGACAGGGCCCTGCCCATAGTCGAAATAGTGCCGAAAAGGGAATTTTTCGATTTCACGGCGAAGTATGAAAAAGGGCTCACGGAATACATAGTACCGGCGAAGATAGACGGGGATGCCCGCGCGCTTTGTCAGGACGTGGCGCTTGCCGCCCACAAGGCGCTGGGGGCAAGGTCTTTTTCGCGCGTGGACATCATATTGAACGATAGCAAAGGCCCTGTGGTGCTGGAGGTAAATACGATACCGGGCCTTACGGAAACGAGTCTGCTCCCGAAGGCGGCGTTGGCCGCCGGCATTGATTTTGAGGGGCTTTGTCTTAAGATATTGGACTCCGCGTCATGGTAAAGATAAAAAAGCAGAAAATCAGGCATCGCAGGAAAAGGGCATTGCCGTTGGTCAGGAAGGCCGGGTCATCAAGGAAGGCCTTGAAATTTGTTTTATTGTTCATCCTGGTCAGCGCGGCCGGGGCGGGCATTGTGAGGTTCCAGTACATGTTCGCGGATTCCGATTATTTTAAGATCAAGAGGGTGGAGGCGAAACTGCTGGACGGAAACGGGTCCCTGCAGAGACTGCCCATGGACGACGTGGGCGCCAGGGAAGTGATAGGCGTGAATATATTCGCGGTCGACCTGAGCCGGATCAAACAGGACGTGGAGGCCTCCCATCCTGAATTCAAGGACGTGGTGATCACCAGGGCGCTTCCTAACAGGCTGATCGTGCAGGCCAAGAAAAGGGTGCCTGTCCTGCAGATACGGTCTGACAGGTTTTATTTCGTGGATGAGGAAGGGGTTGTTCTCCCCGACCCGAGAAATTTTCCGGAAGAGGACATGCCGACAGTCTCGGGTTTGAGGTTAAATCTCGCGAAGATGCGGGGCGAGGAGGCCATGCAGGTCCATCCCGCGCTGGTATTGATAAAGGCGGCGTCTAACATAAGCCAATTAGCCCGATATAAATTGAAGACAATAGACCTCAGTGATCCGCGCAATATATCTTTTTTTCTGGACGCCGGAAACGTGGAGATAAAGATAGGGGATTCTGAGTTTGATAAAAGGCTCAATGTCCTGGTCACGGTCCTGGAGCAGTTGGATACGGACATAAACAGGATCAAATATATTGACCTGCGTTTCGAGGACCCCATAGTGGGGCCCAATAGAGGTATCA
>JBAZOA010000045.1:0-10903 GCA_041648935.1 Candidatus Omnitrophota bacterium
ACGCCGGCGTAGGCGCCTATGTATTTTTTTATCCTGTAAGCATACATATCCAGCGCCAGCCTCGCCCTTTTATCACTGTCTTTCCGCTTTACTATCTCGCGCATGTCATTACTTATCCCTGAAACGCCCAATAGCCCGCTTTGCTTATTCAATAACTCGATCACCTTGTGCACGTCCATGTTCTCTTTCTCCATGATAAAAGGGACTACGGCCGGATCCAGATCGCCTGAACGCGTGCCCATCATGACCCCTTCCAGAGGGGTAAAGCCCATGCTCGTGTCAATAGCCCTGCCGTTTTTCACGGCGGTTATGCTGCAGCCGTTTCCCAGGTGGCACGTTATGAGCCTGAGCTCTTCCAGGGGCCTCTTGAGCGTCTCAGCCGCGCATCGCGCCACGTAACGGTGGCTGGTTCCGTGAAATCCATATTTTCGTATCTTGTATTTCTCGTACAGTCCGCAGGGTATGGCGTAACAATACGCGCGCTCGGGCATGTCCTGGTAAAAGGCCGTATCAAAGACGGCGACATGGGGGATATCGGAAAGGATCTTCCTGGATTCATTCAGCGTCACCAAGGCCGGGGGATTATGCAGCGGCGCCAGCTCGACAAAGTCCTCTATCGCCTTTACCACCTCGGCATCAATCAAGACAGATTCCTTGAACCTGTCCCCGCCGTGCACGACCCTGTGGCCCACCGCCTCTATCTTATGGTCCACCTTATCCAAAATAATCTTGAGCCCTTCCTTGTGAGTCGGGATCTTATCTCCTATCCTCTCCACGAGACCCTTATCCAAAAGCCTTTCCCGCCCCCCTGAGATGTCAAAGAGCTTATATTTTATAGATGAACTTCCGCTGTTCAATACAAGGATCAACATTTAACTCTCGCCTATCTGCGAACGCACCGCCGTTATCGCCGCCGCGTCCACCACGTCCTGCGCGTCGCATCCGCGCGACAAATCGCTGGCGGGCCTTGAAAGGCCCTGCAGGAGCGGTCCTATGGCGCGGGCCCTCGCGAGCCTCTGCGTCAACTTATAAGAGATATTGCCCGCGTCAAGATTCGGAAAAATAAATATGTTCGCCCTGCCCTTGATCCTGGAATTGGGGTCTTTCCTGAGCGCCACTTCGGGCACGACCGCGCAGTCAACCTGTATCTCGCCGTCTATCAATAAATCCGGCTGGCGCTGGATGACCAATCTCACGGCCTCCTGCACCTTCTGTATGCTCTTGTCGGAACCGCCGCTTCCCTTGGTGGAATAACTCAGCATGGCGATCTTCGGCTCGTCGTTCAACAGCGCCTTCGCCATCCTGGAGCTGGATATCGCGATATCGGCCAATTGTTCAGCCGTGGGATCCGGCACCACGCCGGCGTCAGCGTATATGAAAACCCCTTCCGAACCCAATGTCTTGTCAGGCAGGATAAGTATGGTTGAACTGGAAACCGTCTTTATATCGCTTGCCGGGCCCACGCAGTATATCGCCGCCTTGGCGACGTCTCTCGTGGTGGTGCTCGCCCCGGCCACTGAACCGTCCGCGTCTCCAGAACGAAGCATCAGCGCCGCGTAAAAAACAGGGTTGCCCGCTATTATCTTCTGCGCGTCCTCGGGCCTTACCTTCTTGTGCTTGCGCAGCTCACAATAAAGCTCGACATACTTGCCGACATCCTTACTGTTAACATTATCTATTATCTCCACGCCTTTTAAATCCACGCCGTATTTTTTAGCGACGGATGACGCCGTATCCGGATTGCCGATGATCACGGGCGCGCATATACCTAATTTCAGGATCTCCTCGGCCGCTTTCAATACCCGCTCATCGCCAGCCTCGGGAAGAAGGATCCTTTTTTTATCTTTCCTGGCGCGCTCGTATATCTTTTCCAAAAATTCCATGGTTTATCCTTTTCTCTTTTTTAATTTTTCCTTTATGGCCTTTTCCACGAAACCCGGGACAAAGCCATTCAAATCAGCGCCTAACCCCGCCGCCTCTTTTATCAATTTGGAAGACACGTAGGAATACTCCTCTGACGGCATCATGAATATGGTCTCCACGTCTTTCGAGAGTTTTCTGTTGGTGAGCGCCATCTGGAACTCGTATTCAAAATCGGATATCATCCTAAGGCCCCTGATGACCACGTCAGCCCTTTCCCTCTTCACGTAGTCCACCACCAGTCCTTTAAAATCATCCACTTCGACGCGGCTGAGCCCCCTGATAGACCTTTTCAGCAATCCCACTCTCTCCGAGACCGTAAAAAGCGGCTGTTTCTCGCTATGATGCGCGACAGCCACTATCACCCTGTCGAATATCTTTAACGCCCTTTTGATTATATCCAGGTGGCCGTACGTGACAGGGTCAAAACTCCCCGGGTAAACCGCTATCCTTGTCATAATGTATAAAACTCCATGACCGTATCCCCATATTTATAAGTGCGACTTTTGATTAAGGCCCCAATCCTCTCAGGCAGGCTCTCTTTCTTAAATATCTCCGCTACGACCACCGCATTGGGCGTCAGTATATCACAGGCCGATATCTTAATCAAGGTATTTTTAGCCATGTCCTTATTATAAGGCGGGTCCAAAAACACGATATCAAACCTTTCGCCTGACGCCTTGAATAAATCAATCGCCTTTATGCCATCTTTATTATATATAGTATCTATCTTTATATTCAGGCCGGCGAGGTTCTTTTTTAAAATATGTATGCTTTTAAAATCGCTGTCCACGAATACCGCCTTTGACGCGCCCTGCGACAACGCCTCTATGCCTATCGCGCCGCTGCCGCAATATAAATCCAGGAATCTCGCCCCCGCGGTCCTGCCCCTAAGTATATTAAACAACGCCGCCCTGACCTTGTCAGAGGTCGGCCTAATGTCCTTCGGCATCTCAATAACCCTGCCCTTGAACTTACCAGAGACTATTCTCATGTCCTCCTCATCCCCTAAGTTGACAAAACGAGTAATACTCCTTTTGTCAACTTAGCCTACAGACGCAAGCTCCAGATCCCCTGTTTTAAACTTCCGCCTTAGCGATTCGCGCAGGAGCCTGTTCTCAGGTCCGCGCAGAAACCTGTCTTTCCGGATCAGATCAAACGCCTCTTTCTTCGCGATCTCCAGGACATCCCTGTCGCGCACGATATTCGCCACCTTTAATTCAGGAAGGCCGTGCTGCCTGGTGCCGAAAAATTCGCCCGGACCGCGTATCTCCAGATCTTTTTCCGCTATCTTAAACCCATCCTGGGTATCGAGCATCGCGTTCAGACGCTCTCTCGCCTCGTCGCTCTTCGGCTCTCCGACCAAAACGCAGTACGACATGTACTGCCCTCTCCCTATCCTGCCCCGCAACTGATGCAGCTGGCTCAGGCCAAACCTGTCAGCGTGCTCTATTATCATCGTGGAGGCGTTTACCACATCAATGCCGACCTCCACCACCACAGTGGAAACCAAGATATCGATCTTGTTATCTTTGAAATCGCGCATGACCTTTTCTTTCTCGGCTGACTTCATCCTGCCGTGCACCAGCCCGAAGCGCAGATCAGGGAAACGGCCGGAAAGGTCCCTGTGCATCTGGATGGCCGCCTTTAAATCGGATTTCTCAGATTCTTCTATTATGGGATACACGACATACGCCTGCCTGCCCATCTTTATTTGCTCTTCAGCTATCAGATACGCCTTTTCCCTGTTCTTCTCCTCAAAATAAAGCGTCTTTATCTCTTTTCTCCCCGGCGGGAGCTCGTCTATTACAGACACATCCATATCGCCATAAACAGTCAGCGCCAGGGTCCTGGGTATGGGCGTGGCGGTCATCACCAGCACATCAGGATTGGCTGATTTTGATTTTAAAAGCGCCCTCTGCATGACCCCGAATTTATGCTGTTCATCTATCACCGCCAGCCCGAGTTTTTTAAAATTAACCCCTTCCTGGATCAACGCGTGAGTGCCCACGATTATATCCGCCTCGCCTATCTCTATCATGTGGCGCCGCCTCATGCGCTCCTCTTCCTTTAAATCCCCTGACAATAAAAGCACCCTCACGCCGAGATCCTTCACGAGCGCGCTTATATTCCTGTAATGCTGCTCCGCCAGTATTTCAGTAGGGACCATCAAGGCGCCCTGATAACCATTCTGCGCGGTCAGGATAAGGCCGTGCAGGGCGACAATCGTCTTTCCGCTTCCGACATCGCCCTGCAAAAGCCGGTTCATGGGCTTCGCGCTCTTCATGTCTTCTTCTATTTCCCTGATAACCTTCTGCTGGCTTTTGGTAAGCTCGAAAGAAAGCGACTTTTTAAATTTATCCAACAAGTCTCCTTCTATGCTATGGCTGTAACCGGTCAAATCGATCTTGATCCTCGCCCTTTTCAGCGCGATACCCAGCTGAAGCAGGAAAAACTCGTCAAACACGACCCTCTCCCTCGCTTTTCGCGAGACCACCTCGCTCACGGGAAAATGCATGTTTCTTACCGCTTCCTTAAAAACCACCAAAGAATGTCTTTTTTTCACGTCAAAAGGCAACATATCCAAAACCCCGCACAGATAATTATCGATTGTGAATTTCATGAGGGTCCTGAACCAGCGCTGATTCAACCCCTCCGTCAGAGGATATATCGGCACGATCCTGCCCATGTGTATCGAATCTTCCTTGGTGCCGGTGAGGATCTCATATTCAGGGTTGTTTATCTGAAGATAGATATGCTTTTCGACCTTTCCATAAAGGATAAGCTCCTCGCCTATTTTAAACTTATCTTTCATGTACGGCTGATTAAACCAGGTCGCGTGGATCACCCCCCTGGAATCCCCCACGGCCATCTGGAATATGTTCATGCCTTTTTTCGTGGTGCGGTCCCCGAATGTAAGCACTTTTACTTTTATGGTCTCAAGATTCCCCGGCCTCACTTCAGCCACTGACTTTATTCTGCTCCTGTCCTCGTATCTGCGGGGAAAGCAAAAAAGGAGGTCCTCCACTGTCTCTATGCCGAGGCGGTTCAATACCTTGAGCTTCGACGGGCCCACGCCCTTTATAAACCTGGCGGAAATCTTCAAATCTTTCATATCTATTCTTTCAGATCGTCAGTCCATTCGGGTACACGCTGACGGCTGATGGTAGACACCACCTGCCTGAAACCATTCTTCAGGCCCGCGTCCTTCGCGAGCCTTATCGCGTCGCTGTATTCTTTATACGTAATCCTCTTGTCTATTTCCGGGAATTCATGGGCCAAATGGCAGGAATAATATTGCGCCATTATATTGACGTATGTCTTTGGCGATAATTCTTTCGAGATGAATTCAAAGATTTTCCCGCTTCCCGCGAGGCCGCCGGGCAACACAAGATGTCTTATCAAAATCCCTTTTTTCGCGATACCCTTTTCTATCTTCAAATCACCCGCCTGGCGGTACATCTCCCTGACGGCCTTTTTATTTATCTCGAAATAATCGGGCGCGTTGGAGTATTTTTTGGCCGCTTGGTCATCTGAATATTTCATGTCAGGCATGTAAATGTCGATTACGCCGTCCAATATCTCAAGGGCCTCCATTGATTCGTATCCGCCGCAGTTATAAACCAGCGGCACCCGCAGGCCCTTCCCCTTCGCGATAAAAACAGCTTCTAAAATCTGCGGCATGTAATGCGTGGGTGTGACAAAATTTATATTGTGGCATCCCCCCGCCTCTAATTCCAGCATCATCCCGGCCAACTCTTCCCCTCCGACCTCTTTCCCCCGGCCCATCTGGCTTATGGGATGATTCTGACAGAACGCGCACCTAAGGCTGCAATGCGTGAAAAATATGGTGCCCGAACCCATGCGCCCTGAAATGGGCGGCTCTTCCCCGAAATGCGCGTGAAAACTAGAAACCATTGGCGCGAGGCCCGCCTTGCAGAACCCAACCTGGCCCTTGAGCCTGTTCACCCCGCATTTACGCGGGCAGAGCGCGCATTTCTCCATCAATTTATACGCCGCCGTCACCTTATCTTCCAATTATCCTCCTTGATACTCAAGCTGCATTTTTCTCCGGCAGCCAGGCCTAAAGAAAAGCCTACGCCGATTCGAGCGGGCACGGTGTCTCCCGGCAAGCCAGGGGTTTAGAAGGACGTTCGGCCTAAACGTTCTAACAATAGATTTGTTTTTAGTTTAGTTAGGCCTCACTCTTTTTTGTTTTGACAGGCAGTCTCTTTACTTGTCCGGTAGTCCTGGGATTACGCAAAACAAAGAAGCCTTCCAAACCCCTGGCTGCCGGGAGACGAGCGAGAATCGGGGCGGAGCGAAGGCCGCCTCGCTGGGGCGGCCGAGCGTCTTTTCGTAGGCCTGGCTGCCGGAGAAAAATATACTTGCGTATTCCGCCGCGTTATGCTATTATTTTAACCTAAATCAACGACTAAATAAAGGAGATTTAATCATGTCAAGGATATGCGCCATATGCGGAAAAAGACCTGCCAGCGGAAGGATGATAGCGCGGAGGGGTCTCGCTAAAATTAAAGGCGGAGTGGGATTAAAAATAACGGGCATCACTAAAAGAAAATTCCTGCCTAATCTTCAAACAGTAAAAGCCAACATTAAAGGGGTTGTCAGGAGGATAAAGGTCTGCACCGCCTGCATCAAGGCCGGCAAGGTGAAGAAGGCCTGATGTCCTCTATCCTCATCTGGATGGTATCAATCCCCTGCCATGTATTAATGGAAACAGTATAAGCAAGGTCGAATTCCCCGCGTTTCCTCAGCAGGATTTCCGCGTCGCTGTCTTTAGCCATGCCAAAACCGATTGCCTCAAATGTCTTTTTGCCGTCCGTGACCCACAGCTTCACATGTTCCCCTTTTAATATCCTCGGCTCCCGGGCCAAGGTCAGGGACCTCGAACAGAATACCGGCTCCGGATTACCTTCCCCAAAAGGCTCCAGCCCAGCCAGATCCTCCACCAGATCATGATTCAACAATCCCACTTCTATCTCCATGTCGATGTCGAGCGCGGGGATCAGGTCTTCCGTATTTAACACGTTATCCGCTATCTGATTTATGGTCCTGGTGAAGCCCGCCAGGTTCTCTTCCTGGATGGTCAGGCCGCACGCGTACTGATGACCGCCGTATTCTTTTAAAAATTCGCTGCAGCCCGCGAGGGCCTCGAACAGATGAAAACTTTCAATAGACCTGCCCGACCCCCTTCCCATGCCATCCTTCGTGGAAATGAGTATCGCGGGCCTGTAAAACCTGTCGGAGATCCTGGACGCGACAATTCCTATGACGCCCGCGTGCCAATCTTCTTTGTGCAGTACCAATACCTTGTGCTCCTTGAAATTAACCTCCGACTCTATCTTGGCCATGGCCTCCTTCAGGGTGCTCTTTTCTATCTTCTGGCGCTCTTTGTTCGCCTCATTCAATTTTTCCGCGAGGGCCTTCGCCTCCTTCTCGTCTTCCGCCAAAAAAAGCTTGACGGCCGTATCCGCGGAACCCAGCCGGCCTATGGCGTTTATCCTGGGACCTAAAATAAAACCTATATCAAACGCGCCTAATTTCTTCTTTTTCAACCCGGCCACTTCCAGGAGGGCCTTGATGCCTTTATTGCAGGGACCGCTCTCAATCAGTTTCAAACCCTCTTTGACCAATATCCTGTTCTCCCCCAGTATCGGCGCCACGTCAGAGATAGTGCCGAGCGCGACCAGGTCCAGGCGTTTCCAAAAATCCTTCTTGTTCAATTCCGAGCAGAGCGCCTGGCATAATTTAAACACCACGCTGACCCCTGAAAGGTCTTTATCCGGATACGCGCATCTTTTTTGGAGAGGATTTATGATCGCGTACGCCTCAGGCAAGATGTCCGGCGGCTCGTGATGGTCGGTGATTATCACGTCTATCCCGCGCCTGTTCAGCTCGTTGACTTCCTCGTGGCTTGATATGCCGCAATCCACCGTGATCAGGAGGCCCGCCTTTACCCTCTTCGCCTCCTCCACCCCGTTCCCGCCCAGGCCGTAGCCCTCGATCAGCCTGTCGGGGATATAATAAACCGGGTCCGCGCCCAGCTCTTTTAAAGTAAGAAACAAGAGCGTCGTGGCCGTGACCCCGTCCACGTCGTAATCGCCGTGGATGAGGATCTTTTCCTTTTTATTTATGGCCCTCAATAGGCGCGACACCGACTCGTGCATGCCTTCCATCAGGAACGGATTGTATAGTTCCGACACGGAGCTGTTCAGAAAGGCCCTCGCCTTTTCAGGGTCGTTTATGCCGCGGTTCAACAGCAATTGAACAATCACGGGGGAGATATCCTTGGGCAAACCCAGGGACCCCCGGGGACCGGATTCGACCTGCTTGACATTCCATCTCTTCATGATAATTTTTTGAAAGGTTCCACGTGCACTATGACATCTGTCACGCCTTGTATCTTTTCCTTCAGCACCGCGTCAATCGTATGGCTTAAATGGTGCGCGGCGTCAACGCGCATCTTGCTATCAACGGCCACGTGCAGATCCACGTGCACGTCATCTTTCCTGCCCCTGGTGCGTATCTTGTGTATCGACTTGACGCCCTCTATCCCTTTCACGACGCTCGCGATCTGCGAGGTGTCCACGGCCACGGCGTCAGACAATACGTCGAAACTCTGTTTCAATATGCGAAAGGCCGCCCTCGCGATGATGACGCTTATGACGCCGGCTACCAAGGCGTCAAGCATCACGAACCCGAATTTCACCGCGACCAATGAGGCGATTACGGCGATGGTGGCGAATACGTCAGTCTTCGTGTGCATGGAATCGCACACGAGAATGTCGCTGGAAAGGTCCATGCCCTTCCTGTGTTCATACCTCATGACCATTATATTCACGAACATTGTCACGGCCATTATCGCGAAGCTGAACACGGTCACATCAGGCGATATCGGATTGAATAACCTGTCGAACGCGTCCCTTATGACGTGAAAAGCGGCGAAAAAAAGCGTCGCGGCTATCCCAAGGGTGGCGATCGTCTCGTATTTTTTATGGCCGTACGGATGATCCTCATCGACCGGCTTTGAAGCGGCCATTATACCCACGAGGCCTATTATATTAGACGCGCCGTCCCCGAAAGAATGCGCGCCGTCAGCGGTCATCGAGGCTGACCTGGTCACGAGGCCGTACAGGAGCTTCGCGAAAGCGACCAGCCAGTTGAAAAACAAAACCACTATCAAAATCCGCTTTATGTCCCTGAACCTATCCGTCAAATGTTTACCTGGCCCCTTTCGCGTGCCATGATATTATGAGCGGGGAAGCCACGAATACCGTCGAATACACGCCTGATATCATGCCTATCAGGAGCACGAAAGAAAACGGCCTCAGCACCTCTCCGCCGAACAGAAAAATAGACGTGACAGCCAACAACGACGTGAAACTCGTCAGTATGGTCCTGCTGAACGTCTGGTTGACACTCATGTTCACTATCTCTTTCATGGACGCCTTGCGGTAAAGCTTGAGATTTTCCCTGATCCTGTCATATATGACAATGGTGTCATTTATGGAATAACCGGCTATAGTGAGAAGCGCGGCTATGATATTCAGGTCCATCTCGCCGCCCGCTATCGCCAGGCCCGCCATCCCGACAAAGACGTCGTGGAAAAGCGCTATTACGCCCGCGGACGCGTACACGATATTTTTAAACCTTATCCCGACGTAAATCAATATGCCGGCCAGGGCCCACAATAACGAGAGATACGCGCTTTTTTTGAGCTGGCGCCCTATAGAAGGCCCTACCTTTTCAATGCGCAGTACCTGGGCCGGATTATCCTTGAAACCGGCCCTGAACGCCTCTGCTATGTTATTCGCCTCATCACCCACCGTCTTTATCAATACCTGGTTTTTATTGGCGAACTGCTGTATGCTCGCGACGCTCAATCCCGTGTCCGCGATAACCTTTCTCACTGTTTCCGCGCTGACGGGCCTCTCAAACGAATATTCCTGGATCTGTCCGCCCGTAAAATCAATGCCGTACATCTTGTCCCCGCGGGATAAAAACACGGCCAGGCCGGCTACGATCACTATCACGGAAAGCGCGTACGCGATCCATCTCTTGCTTATGAAATCGATGTTAGTCTTCCTGAATAACTGAAGCATGCCCAGCTTTGTGAATTTTTTATTGGCCGAAAGAAGGTCATAGATGATGCGCGTCACGAATATGCCCGTGAACATGCTGGCCAACAGGCCTATCGCGAGCGTGATCCCGAAACCCTTGATAGAACTCGTGCCGAATTTAAATAAAAGCACGGCCGCTATCAATGTGGTTATGTTGGAATCCAATATGGCGGTAACCGCCTTATCATAGCCAAACGCGATGACGCTCCTCATGTGTTTCCCTGTGGCCATCTCCTCGCGCATGCGCTCGTAAATCAGGACGCTCGCGTCCACCGCCATGCCCACTGTCAATATCATGCCCGCGATACCCGGCAAAGTTAAAGTGGTGTGAAACCAGCCCAGCATCCCGAGTATTATCACGAAATTCAGCGCCATGGCGAAACTCGCCACGAGCCCCGCGAAAAAATAATAAATCATCATGAACGCTAAGACCAAAGCCAGCCCTATCATGGAAGCCCTGACACCGCTATTTATGGAGTCTTTTCCCAAAAGAGGCCCTATGGTCCTTTCTTCCTCTATGTAAGTGGGGGCCGGAAGGGTGCCCGCGCGCAGGACTATGGCGAGGTCCCCCGCCTCTTCCACGGTAAACCTGCCCGTTATGCTGGCCTTCCCCGAGGGGATTTTCTCATTTATGCGGGGGGCGGAATGTATCTTGCCGTCAAGCACGATGGCGAGGCGCTTGCCGACGTTGGCGCCCGTCACCTCGGAAAACACCGCGGCGCCCTTGGCGTTAAACTCAATCCCGACGTATGGCTCATTGAACCTCGACTGGTCAAAACTTACCTGCGCGTTAACCAGGGTGTCGCCTGTCAACAAGGCGTCCTTGTGTATCAGGATCCTTT
>JBAZOA010000046.1:0-10739 GCA_041648935.1 Candidatus Omnitrophota bacterium
ATAACTATTCCTTTAATTTGGTTGTCCCTCGAATATCTCCAATCTCATCTATTAACCGGTTTCGGCTGGTGCGCGCTAGGTTACTCCCAGTATAAAAATTTACCGCTTATACAGATCGCGGATTTTTCAGGGGTGTATGGTGTCTCGTTCGTGATAATGACGGCGAATGTCGTGATTTGGCAGGTCATTGCGAGACTGCGAAGCAGCCGAAGCAATCTCAAAAAAGAGATTGCTTCGTCGGCCCTCGGCCTCCTCGCAATGACAAGTTTAATTTTGATCGCAAGCTACGCTTATGGATTTTTTAGGCTCAATGAAAGCGGGGGCGAAAACTCAGTCAAGGTTTCCGTTATCCAGGGCAATATACCTCAGGAAATAAAATGGGATTCTTTCGCGGCTGATTCCATCCTCGCGAAATATTCTCTTCTTACGAACATGGCGGCTATGGATAATCCTGATCTGATAATCTGGCCGGAGACGGCTTTCCCGGGGTTCCTTTCAATTGATGTGGATCTGACGGATAAGTTATTTAGCGTGGTGAAGGGGTCGGGGGTTCCGCTTTTATTGGGGGCGAATACGGAAGAAAACATGGGAGAATATTTTAATAGCGCCGTCCTGATTTCGGATAAAGGCGAGATCCTGGATAAATATGACAAGACCCACCTGGTCCCTTTCGGAGAATACGTGCCGTTCTCTAAAAAATTCCCTATTCTGCGCAAGTTAGTCCTGGGCCAGCTCGGAGAATTCACGCCCGGCAGGGAGTTTAAAATATTCGATTTCGCGGGCCGCCGGCCAAGATTCGGGGTGTTGATTTGTTTTGAGGATATCTTTTCCGGGATAGCCAAAAAATTTGTTAAAAAAGGCGCGCGGTTTCTCGTGGTCATTACCAATGACGCCTGGTACGGCAGGAGCCCCGCGGCGTATCAGCACGCCGCCTGCTCTGTTTTCCGCGCTATCGAAAACCGCGTTCCCGTAGTCCGCGCGGCCAACACCGGATATTCCTGCTTTATAGATTCAAAAGGCAGGATCCATGACAGCGTGGAAGAGAATAAGGCCCACCTATTTGTTACCGGTTATAAAACCTCTGTTTTAAAGTTTTCTCCTTAGTTGACACATGAGTAATACTGGTTTTGTCAACTAAGGGGCGTCTAAGTTGACAAAAGGAGTATTGCTTGGGTGTCAACTTGGCTAATTCTATTGACACTATATCATATATAAGATATAATTGCCGAAAAGGGAGGGGTGTATCCAGTGGAAGAAATAAACGAGTTTACGCAGCAAAGGATTGATAAGTTAAACGCCCTCAAAGAGATAGGTATTGAGCCGTACGGGAGGCGTTTCAATAAGACCGTGGGCATAGACGAGCTCGCGAAAGGTTTCAAGGAGGGTTCGGATGTCGAGACAGCCGGACGCATTACGGCGCTCCGTGAGCATGGGAAGAGCAGTTTCCTTGATCTGCGCGACGCGAGCGGACGGATTCAGGCGTACGTGAAGGCTGACGCCATAGGCCAGGAAAAATATAATAATATATTTAAAAGATTAGATATCGGTGACATATTAGGCGTAAAGGGCCAGCTTTTCAAAACCAGGACAGGCGAGATCACGATAAATTGTCAGGACATAACTCTGCTGGCGAAAGGCCTAAGGCCCCTGCCTGAGAAGTGGCATGGGCTCAAGGACGTTGATACGCGTTACCGCCAGAGATATGTTGATTTGATAGTGAATGAGGACGTGCGCAAGACATTTTATCTTCGGAGCAGGATCATCGCAAAGATGCGGGAATTCCTGGACAAGCGCGGGTTTTTGGAAGTCGAGACGCCGATGATGCATTCGATGGCGGGCGGCGCGGCCGGGGATCCATTCAAGACACATCATAACGCGCTCGGCGTGGATCTGTACCTGCGTCTCGCGCCCGAGCTTTACCTGAAAAGGCTTCTGGTGGGCGGATTTGACAAGGTGTATGAGCTGAACAGGAATTTCAGGAACGAGGGGATTTCCATCAGGCATAACCCTGAATTCACGATGGTCGAGATATACGAGGCGTATTCCGACTGCGAAGGCATGATGCGGCTTACGGAGGAGATATTTAATTACGCCGCGCAGGAGGTCCTGGGGACAAGCAGGATAAAATTCGGGGAACAGGATATCGATCTCGCGCCCCCGTGGCCGAGGTGGTCTTTCGCCGAGGAGATAAATAAGAAATTCGGCATAAATCCCGATGACTCAGCGAAGGATTGGATCAGGAAACTTACGGCCAAGGGCATGGATTTCAAGGGCAAGGACATTACCCGGTCTCAGATCGTCAATATCATATCCGAGATGCTGGCGCCGGAGACGAGAGACAAGCCGATTTTCGTGGTGGATTTATTTGCCGAACTCTGCCCCCTGGCGAAGAGAAAAAAAGACAATCCTCTTTTGACCGACAGGTTTGAGATGTTCATGGGCAATATGGAGATCGCGAACGCCTATTCGGAGCTCAATGACCCGATAGAGCAGAAAAAAAGGTTTGAGGACCAGCTGGTGGGCCAGGAAGGCGCGAAAAAGATAGACGAGGATTTCGTGAGGGCGCTTGAATACGGGATGCCGCCGGCGGGCGGCTTGGGCATAGGTATAGACCGCATGGTGATGCTTTTCGCGAACCAGGCGTCAATCAGGGATGTGATTTTATTCCCTCAGTTAAAGCCAGAGGCATGAGATACGAGCTTTGGGTCTCTTTTAGATATTTGGTTTCAAAACGCAGGGAAAAGTTCATTTCCATAATAAGTTTTATCTCCATAATGGGCGTGGCGATAGGGGTGTGCGCGCTTATAGTCGTTCTGGCCGTGATGAGCGGTTTTGACAGGGACCTTACCGAGAAGATAGTGGGCACGAATTCGCATATCGTGGTCGAGAGAGAAGGCGGGATCCCGGATTATTACGCGCTTTCGGATAAGATAAATAAACTCCCGCGCGTATCGGCGAGCTCTCCTTTTTTAAACGGCCAGGCGTTGATACGGCAGGAAGAACAGGTCCTGGGCGTCGTCTTCAGGGGCATAGACCCTGACAGGGAAAAGGGCGTAACCAATATACAGAAATATTTACAGGCTGGGACGCTGCCGGTAAAAAAGAATACCGTATTGATAGGCAGGGAGCTCGCGTTGCGCCTGGGCTTGGCCATCGGGGATGACATCTCGTTGATCTCCGCGGCTGACCCAAAGCCGAAGACGTTTAAGATAGAGGGTATCTTTAATTCAGGCATGTTTGATTATGACATGAGCCTGGTCTTCGCGAACCTTAAGACAGCGCAGGATTTTTATGACACGGGAGACGTGGCCGGCGGCATAGGCGTGAAGGTTGATGACCTCTACGCCGCCGACAGGATAAAAGAAGACATAAAGGATGACATAGGCGTTGATTACTGGGTGAGGAGCTGGACAGATCTGAACAGGAACCTTTTCAGCGCCCTCAAATTAGAGAAGATAACGATGTTCATAATACTGGCCCTTATAGTGCTCGTGGCGTGTTTTAACATAGCGGGCACCCTGATAATGATGGTCATGGAAAAGACAAAAGACATAGGGATATTGAAATCAATCGGGGCCACCAATCGAAGCGTGAGAAACATATTCATGATGAATGGCTTCCTTATAGGGTCTTTAGGCACCGTGCTCGGCGCGTCGTGCGGTTTTATCCTGTGCTATTTATTGAAGACATATCAGTTCGTGAAATTGCCGAGGGATATCTATTACATAGACAGGCTGCCCGTGAACCTCCAGGCTCTTGACGCGGCCGCCGTGATAGCCGCCGCGATTTTGATAAGCCTGATTTCGACGCTGTATCCGGCGTGGCAGGCGTCCAGGCTTGAGCCTGTGGAAGCATTGAGATACGAATAAAGTTATCCACAAAGTAGGGGAGGTTTAAACCTCCCCTACTGGGGTAAAACGACAAAGGCCTAAATGTTACGGGCGGAAAAAGTTCATAAGACGTATAAAGACAGCAAGAAAGAGCTTCACGTTTTAAAAGGCATAGACCTGGAGATAAAAAAGAGTGAGGTGGCCGCGATAGTGGGGCCGTCAGGCGCCGGCAAGTCAACGTTATTGCATGTGCTCGGCGGCATACAAAGGCCCAGTTCCGGCAAGGTGTATCTGGATACTTCTGATTTGTATGGTTTGGACGACGCGAAGAGGGCCGGCTTCAGGAACCAGAAGATAGGATTCGTGTTTCAGTTTTATCATTTATTGCCGGAGTTTAACGCCCTGGAAAATGTCATACTGCCCGGCAAGGTGAGGGGCGAAAGGTCACTGAAGGTGAAAGACAGGGCCGAGCGGCTTTTGGAGGAAGTGGGGCTCAAGAAGAGAAAACTGCACAGGCCCGGGGAGCTTTCAGGGGGAGAACAACAGAGGGTGGCGATCGCCAGGGCGCTTATCAATAATCCAAAGCTTCTCCTGTGCGATGAGCCCACCGGGAACCTGGATTCGAAGATGGGCGAAGAGGTGCTGAAGATCCTGTTCGATCTGAACAAGAAAAACACGACGTCCATAGTTATCGTGACGCACGACAAGGAAATCGCGAAAAAGGCGGACAGGATTATTGAGATGAAAGATGGAAGGATAATATAAAATAAACGGTCCCTCGCCGCATCAGTTCTGAAAACAAGGCGGCTTCGGGATTAAATTTTGCTTCGCAAAATTTGGGAGGTTATATGGGATTAAAGGTTTATATTGACGGGAAATATTTTGATAAGGATGGGGCCAAGGTCTCGGTGTTTGATCACGGCCTTTTATACGGGGACGGCGTCTTCGAGGGCATACGTTCTTATGGCAGGATGGTATTCAGATTAAAAGAGCACGTGGACCGGCTTTATGAATCGGCCCAGGGCATCATGCTCACCATACCTCTTTCCAAAGAGGACATGATAAAGGCGGTGGTGGATACCCTGAAATTTAACGGATTGGATGACGCCTATATAAGGCTCCTGGTCACCAGGGGCATCGGAGACCTGGGGCTGGATCCGCGGAAATGCAAAAAGGCCTCGGTGATCATCATCACCGATAAGATAGCGCTCTATCCGGAGAAGCTGTACAAGGAGGGTCTGAGCATCATCACAGTGCCCACCCCGAGAAATATCCCAGAGGCGCTGAATCCGCAGATAAAGTCGTTGAATTATCTGAATAATATCCTGGCGAAGATAGAGGCGATAAACTCAGGGTCCGAAGAGGCGCTGATGTTCAATTCGCAGGGTTACGTGGCGGAGTGCACGGGAGACAATATTTTTATTGTCAAGGATAACAGGCTTATGACGCCGCCTCCTTACATAGGGCTCCTGAAAGGGATCACGAGGCAGTCAGTCATGGACATCGCGGAGAAAGAGGATATAGAGGCGAGAGAGACGGTGTTGACGCGGCATGACATCTTTACGGCGGACGAGTGTTTTCTCACGGGCACAGCGGCGGAGATAATCCCCGTGGTACGTATCGACAAGCGGCTCATCGGACATGGGAAGCCGGGCAAGGTTACGCTTAATCTGATGAAGGAATTTAAAAAATTAACAAAAACAGACGGGGTTAAGTATTAGCTTATAACGATATAAGCCGGAGGTTAATCATGATGTGCGACATATGCAGTAAGAATCAGGCTACGGTCCACCTGACGGAGATAATAGACGATCAGATAACCGAGATGCATCTCTGCGAGGAATGCGCTCAGAAAAAAGGCGCGCAGATGGAGAGCCATTTCGGCCTTTCTGATTTGCTTGCCGGCCTGGCGGATCTGGGCACGCAGTTTAACAGCAAGACAAAATCAGAGGCGAAGATAAAATGTCCCAAGTGCGGCCTTACTTATGAGGATTTCAGGAAGGTGGGCCGCTTGGGCTGCGGGGAATGTTATTCCGCTTTCAAGGATTCCCTTGTGCCGTTATTAAAGCGGATCCACGGTTCGATCCAGCATTACGGGAAGTCCCCTAAAAAAGCTGTCAAGGTCACTAAGGTGAAGAACGAACTGCAGGAATTGAAGGACAGGCTGCAGAAGGCGGTGCAGAACGAGGAGTTTGAGGAGGCGGCGAGGCTCCGCGACAGGATAAAAGACTTCGAGAAAAAAGGCGGATGAGAATGAACATAGACGATCTCCTGAAAAATAAAGGCGAGTGGCTGAAATCGACAGGCCCGGATTCGGACATAGTCATGTCTTCGCGCATAAGGCTCGCGAGGAACCTGGCGGATTTCCCTTTTTCGCATTGGGCGACCAAGAAGGAACAGGAAGGGGTGTTGAAGGTCACGAAGGAAGTCATTATGGCCTCAAAGAAGATGAAAGACCCGCTGTTCCTGGAGATAGGGGGGTTGGACAACATAGACAAGCAGTTTTTGGTGGAGCGTCATCTGATGAGCAAAGAACACATGATAGACGCCGAAAATAAAGGCGTTGTTGTGGGAGAAGAAGAGATCATTAGCATAATGATAAATGAGGAAGACCATCTGCGCATGCAGGTGATGAAGTCCGGCTTTGACCTGAAAGAGGCGTGGCGGATAATAAACGACATGGATAACGAGATGGGCGCCGCGCTCGACTTCGCCTATTCCGTCGATTTGGGATATTTGACGGCCTGCCCCACGAATACGGGTACGGGCATGAGGGCGTCGGTGATGCTGCATCTGCCGTCTTTGGTAATGACAAAACAGATAGGCAAGGTGCTCCAGGCGATCACTAAGCTCAGCCTGACGGCGCGCGGGCTTTACGGCGAAGGCACCGAGGCGAGCGGCAATTTTTTTCAGATCTCCAATCAGGTCTCGCTCGGCCATAAAGAAGAGGATATCATCGATAACATAGAGAGGATCATAAAGCAGATAGTGGGGCACGAGAAGAGTGCCAGGGAGACACTGTTTTCTCAGAACAGAGAGGCCTTTGAGGACAGGATCTGGAGGGCGCACGGCACACTCAAGAGCGCCCACATAATAACAAGTAACGAGACCATCGATTTGTTGTCATTAGTACGCCTGGGGGTGGACCTGGGCCTGATAAAAGAAGTGGACCGCACCATGCTGAACGAACTTTTCATAATAACGCAGCCGGCCCATCTCCAGAAGATGGAGAAGAAAAAACTCACGCCTAACCAGAGAGACGTGAAGAGGGCGGAGATAATCAGGGAAAGGCTTGGCGGCGGTTGATGGCATAAAAATATCTAAGGAGGGAATAAATGTTTAATCGTTTTACTGAGCGCGCGCGCAAGGTCATACTTTTGGCGAAAGAAGAGGCAAAAAGATTTAATCACGATTACATAGGCACTGAGCATTTGCTGCTGGGCCTCATAAGGGAAGGCGAGGGCGTAGCGGCGGTGGTCCTGCAGAAATTGGGATTGAACCTTCAGCAGATACGGCTTGAAATAGAAAAATTCGTAAAACCCGGGCCTCCCACGGTTGTCTCCGGGGATATCCCCTTTACGCCCACGGCGAAAAAGGTGATTGAGCTGTCGAGCGAAGAGGCGAGGTCTCTGGGCCATAATTACATAGGCACGGAACATCTATTGTTGGGTCTCATAAGAGAAGGCGAGGGGGCCGCGTCTCAGGTCCTCGTGAATCTGGGCCTGGATTTAGGCAAGGTGAGAGAGGAGATAGCGGAGCTCTTGGGTTCAGCCGGACCCAGTTTTAATAACATGCAGCAGGGGCCGACGCAGGCGGCCGCCCCGAAATCCAATTCCAAGACGCCCGCGCTGGACGCGTTCGGCAGGAACCTCACGGTCCTCGCGCGTGACAATAAATTAGATCCTGTCATAGGCAGGCAGAATGAGATAGAAAGGGTGATCCAGATACTTTCGCGCCGCACGAAAAATAATCCGGTTTTACTGGGCGAGGCGGGAGTGGGGAAGACAGCCATAGTCGAGGGCCTCGCGCAGAAGATAATAAAAGGGGACGTCCCTGAGGTCCTGAAAGATAAACGCGTGATAATCCTGGATCTGGCCCTGATGGTGGCGGGCACGAAATACAGGGGTCAGTTCGAGGAGAGGATAAAGGCGGTAATGGACGAGATAAAACGTTCCGAGAACGTGATTATCTTCATCGATGAGCTTCACACGCTGGTCGGCGCCGGGGGCGCCGAGGGCGCGATAGACGCCTCCAATATCCTGAAACCCGCGCTTTCAAGGGGCGAGATACAATGCATAGGCGCCACAACGCTTGATGAGTACCGCAAACACATAGAAAAAGACGCGGCCCTCGAAAGGCGTTTCCAGACGATAATGGTGGAGCCGCCGACCGTCGACGAGACAATAGAGATATTAAAGGGGCTCAGGGACAGATACGAGGCGCACCACAAGGTGGAGATAACGGAAGACGCGCTGGAGGCGGCGAGCAAGTTCTCGGACCGCTACATAGCCGGCAGGTTCCTGCCTGACAAGGCGATCGACCTGATAGACGAGGCGGGCGCCAAGGCCAGACTTTCCATAATGACGGCCCCTCCCGAGATAAAGGCCATGGAGCAGGAGATAGAGAACATAAAAAAGGAAAAGGATTCCGCGATAAAGAACCAGGACTTCGAGAAAGCGGCGCATTTCAGGGACGTTGAGAAGGACGCGCGCGCGAAACTGGAAAAGACGCGGGATGAATGGAAAAAATCAAGACTCGATGCCAGGCCGAAGGTCGACGAGGAGCTGATAGCGTATATTGTCGCGAAGTGGACAGGCATACCGATAGTCCGCCTGGAGCAGAAGGAATCGGAGAGACTGCTTAAGATGGAAGAAGAGCTGCACGAGAGGATAGTGGGGCAGGAGGAGGCGATAAACGCGATAGCCCACGCGGTGAGGCGCTCGCGCGCGGGCATAAAAGATCCGAGGAGGCCCATAGGGTCTTTTGTATTTTTAGGTCCGACAGGCGTGGGTAAGACGCATCTGGGCAGGGTGCTCGCGGAGTTTATGTTCGGGGATGAAAACGCCCTCATCCAATTGGATATGTCAGAGTACATGGAAAAGTTCAACGTGTCGCGCCTTGTAGGCGCCCCTCCGGGTTATGTTGGTTACGAGGAAGGCGGACAGCTTACCGAAAAGGTGCGGCGCAGGCCTTATTCGGTGGTCCTGCTGGACGAGATAGAAAAGGCGCATCCCGACGTCTTCAACATACTCCTGCAGGTCCTTGAGGACGGCCGGCTGACCGACAGTTTCGGAAGGCGCGTGGACTTCAGGAACACGGTGCTTATCATGACTTCGAACGTGGGGGCGGATATTTTTAAAAAACAGGGGTCTCTGGGTTTCAAATCCGAAAAAGAAGACATGACCTATCAGGGCATGAAAGACAAGCTCCTGGACCAGGTAAAGAAGACATTCAAGCCGGAATTTTTGAACAGGATCGACGATATAATAGTGTTCCATCCCCTGACAAAAGACGACCTGTACAAGATAATAGAGATAGAGATGGAAGAGGTGCGGAAGCGGTTAAAAGACCAGGGCGTAAACATAGATCTGGATCAGGCCGCGAAAGACCTTTTGATAGAAAAGGGTTTTGACCCATGTTCGGGGCAAGGCCTTTAAAGCGCACCATACAGAGGTTCCTGGAAGATCCTCTGGCGGAAGAGATAATCGCGAAGCATTTTGAGAAGACCAAACCCATACATGTCTCAGCTGAAAATGGCCGTTTGGTTTTCAGGTAGAGAATGAGATCTATTTTTAAGAAAAGACGTATCCTGAGGGCGTGTCTGCTGGCCGTGTCGTTGGCGGCCGTATCCATCGCGCTCATAATGGTTAATTATGATAAGATCTTCGCGCCGGCGGGCGACTTCGCCTATCAGGACGCGGCGGATGATTTATTCGGGCATCAGGGTTCTTTTTCTTATTCCGGGATAAGCAGGGATTTCCGCGTGGACATGGATCTCGCTGAAAATGGCGCGTCTGTCGCGAGATTAAAAATAGAGGACATTGAATTCGCCGGCGCGGAATTAAAAGGAGATGTTATCGTAAAGGGCAAGGTCCTGAAAGACAGTAAAGGCAGACCGGCCGGGTTCACGGGCAAACTCGTCTCCGACAATATGACGCTGAATTCTCAGCCGCTCATGGATTTCAATATGTCCTTCAGGGTCGATGAGGAAGAGCTGGAAATATATTCTCTGCGTTTCGGAAGGGCATACGCCCTGAGAGGCAAGATAGGGCTGAAAGAGCCGCTTGAGACAGATTTATGTTTTGAGATACAAATGGCCAACATAAGAGACATCGCGGTGATGGCAAAGGCGAAAAATCCGGACGTGGTGCTTGGCATCATGAACGGAGCGTTTAATATAAAAGGCCCGCTTAAAAATCTTTCCTGCGTAGGCAGTCTGGGAGGGAGGCGGGGCAGGATAGGTCCCATAGGCTATGACGTCGCCGACATAAGATTCGAGGGGATCGGCCCGATAATCAGCATTGTTAATTCCAGCGTGAAGCAGGGCAACGGCACGTTTACGATAGAAGGTTATATAGACACGAGGAACGCCCTCAAGGGCAATATATTTGACGGCATCATCGTCAAGTCAGACATGAAGACGGTGGTCTGGAACGGGTGGGACATAACAGAGAGCGCCGCCGGGGAATTGAGCATGATCAGGGACGTGGGAAACGGCGTGGCGGTGAAATTCAAGACGATGGCGAGGGAGCCGCTCCCGACTTATTATGAGAGGGAGAACCCCGAGGAGGTAAGCCTGGAATACCAGCTGGGCTCCAAGAAGAGCTTTAAGATGAAACTCAAGGAAAATGAGGAGTTTTTAGGGGTAGAACACAAGACCAAGTTTTAAATATCATGGGGTTGGACGCG
>JBAZOA010000047.1:0-10722 GCA_041648935.1 Candidatus Omnitrophota bacterium
CACGCAATTCCCGTCAGAAAGCCTGAAAAGGACTTTCTCCACGCCGTCGATTGATTCCAGGCGCTCCAGGACCTCAATCTTTTCTATGGGATACAGCCTTTTAAATTTATCCCTGAATGCCCGCGGCAGGTTTTTCATGTTGTCAAAATCGCCCTCGCCCGCCTTATACAGCCAATGAAATATCTGCTCGGCCCTGTACGACGGCTCAGAGACCTTGCCAAGCTCCAGCCTTAATTCCTCCAGGGTAAAATTCCTGATGTCTTTTTTATCCATTAAAGGGGGTGAACAAAACTATTGAAGACCGCGCCTGTCTTCCCTGAGGCGCTCGAACAATTTCCTCATATCGCCGTCGGCTGAGCGCATTATCTGGGTAGCTATGAAAATCAACACTGAAAACTGCCAGCAGTCATCCGGGCCCACGACCAGGCCCTTGTGGACATCTTCCCTTTTCTGAAACTGGTCGGAATAATATCCTATGGCCTTGTCTATGTGGCCCTCGTATATATCCAGCGACTGGGTTTTATTGTTGTATTTTAAAGACGGGAACGTCACTCCGCGCACAAGAAGAAAATTCAATACCGTGTCCTGGCCGTGATGCAGGTCCTTCTCAAAATCAAAACCATCGAACTGGGGCATGTTGTAAGGAAGTACTATGGACGGCTTTTCCACCATTACCTCGCCCTTGCGCACCACCGTATCGCCTAAATTAACCAGCGAGGATGACAAAAACACGTAAGACACACTGGTATTGTCAAAGGTGGCCAACTCATGAGAGCGCGGCCTTATGATCCTGGTGTTTTTTATAGCCTTCTCCCAAATATCCTGAATGTTCATGGTTTAAATTTTATACCACAAATATCACTGAACTGTCAAGGTCATCCGAGGAGTCAGGTTATCTCGTCCAAATCCCAGACAAAGGCCTTGATACCTTCTTTTCCGAGCTGTTTACGCAGGTTTTTAACGCAGGAAAGCAGCTGATGAGCGCCTTCAGTTTCACAGGCGATGTATAAAACATTGTTTTTCCCGGGCCAGATATCATCTCCCAGATGCGTGCCTGACGAAGACCCCTTGCCGAAAACCCCGGTGATTTTCGTGTAATTTTTCAACGCGCAATGTCCCAGGACCTCCATCACTTCCATATCCATCGCCTCGTTATAACTAATCATGACCATTTTCATTTTTTACCATTGCCTCCGTTTTTCCTCAGCCGTGACTCGAATATAGCGTAAAGCGTGGGCACGAAAAGCATTGTTATAAAAGTGGATACGGTCAGGCCGCCCAGCATGGCAAGACCCAGGGGATTCCAGCTCTCAGCGCCCTCTCCTTTTGAAAACGCCAATGGAAAAAGGCCCGCGAGCGTGGTTATGGTAGTCATCAAAACAGGTCTCAGTCTCTCCTTGCCGCCTAACGTCACCGCCTCCAGCATGGAAAGACCCCTTGCCCGTAAAATATTTATATAACTTATGAGCACGATCGCGTTATTCACGACTATACCCATAAGCATCACCATGCCTATGAAACTTATCATGCTTAACGTTGTCTTCGTTATGAAAAACGTCACCAGGACCCCGGTAAAAGTAAAGGGCACGCTGAACATGACAATGAAAGGATCTAAAAGCGACTCAAACTGCGCGGCCATCACCATGTACACAAGGACAATCCCCAATATCAATAAAAACGTCAGATCCAAAAACGCCTTCTGCTGTTCCTCCGCCTCCCCGCCTATATTTATCATTACGCCGTAAGGCAAAGGGATATCCCTGATCGCCTTTCTGATATCTTCCACCACTTTTCCGGTAGAGCGGCCAAAGGTGTTACATTCTATGCTCACCAATCTTTCGCGATTCTGACGGTCTATGTCGATCGGCCCCTTGCCCTCGGTTATCTCCGCGAAATTAACCAGCTTCACCTGTTTTTTTGTGAACGGCGACATTATGGATAGATTCTCGATATCTTCTATCTTTGAACGCGAAGACTCTTCCAGGCGCACGTAAATATCATACGTCTCTCCTTTTTCCCTGTATTTTGACGCGGTTGAACCCTCTATGAAACTCTTGATTGAGCTGGCTGTCGCGTACATGCTGAGACCAAGGACCGACGCCTTTTCTTTATTGACTTTTATCTTGTATTCCGGCTGCGCCATTTCCCTTGAGATTGTCACATCAACCGCTCCCGGTATATTTTCCACAAGTTCTTTTAACCTGTTGGCTATCTTATCGGTATCCTCAAAAGAATTGCCAAGTATTTCTATCTCTATCGCCTTGCCGCCCGTGCCGGTAATAATCTTGGTGAATGGGCTGCCCGCCGAGATATCCATTTTTATGACACCCGGTATATTCTTTATCTTGTCCCTGAGCATCTGCCCGACTTCCTTGGCGGACTTATCTCTTTTTGTCTTGGATACAAGCTTTACCCCGCTCACCACGATATTGTCTCCGGCTGTCCCGCCCATGAGCCTTCCCATGCCCTTCATCGTGCCCGATCTCACGTAACTATAAAGCGCTTCCGGCACCTCTTTTTCAAAAATACCTTCTATTGTGGCCGCTACCTTATCTGTCTCCTCCATCCTGGTACCCACGGCAAGATTTACGTTAATCCTTATGTCCCCCGTATCCTCTTCAGGTATGAATTCATTTCCTATAAAACGGATCAAAAATAAGCTGGCTATGAATACAGCCGTGAAACCGATTATAACTGTTTTTTTATGCCTCAGGCACCACGCCAGAGAACGCCCGTAAAGCTCTTCCCATGATTTAAACATCTTTTCTGAAATCTCATATATCCTCCCCGTTACCTTTTTCTTTCCGCCCTGCGGGACCTTGACTAATTTAAGCCATTTTGAGCAGAGCATGGGGCTGAAAGTGGCGGCGGTGAACAAAGAAGCTAACAATGTTACGATTATTATCACTGCCAGCTCATTGAACATTATCCCTATCACGCCTTTCACGAAAAGCAAGGGGACAAATACCACCACTGTAGTAAGAGTTGACGCGGCTATGGCCAAAAACATCTCTGATGCCCCGTAAATAGCCGCTTCTTTCTGCCTCTGCCCTCTTTCCATGTGACGATAGACATTATCAACCACTACTATCGCGTTATCCACGACCATGCCGCTCGCGATCGCGAGCGAAGAAAGCCCGATGATATTTATTGTCCTGCCGCTCAGAAAAAGATAAATAAAACTTATCAGAAGAGAAAAAGGCAGGGTCAGGGCCACTATGAGACTCGGCACTAACTGCCTCAGGAAAAACCATACTACCAATATGACCAGCAATATGCCGAGCCACACGCTTGATTTAAGCGAATTTAAAGAGTCTACAATGTCTTTTGATGTATCGAATATCACAATCATCCTGACGTCTGACGGAAGCTTATCTTTCAATTCTTTCAATTTATTCTTTACGGCTTCCGCGACCTCAACCGTATTCACGCCAGACTGTTTCTGGATCATCATCATGATGCCGGGATTCTTATTTATCCTCACCTGCATGGTTGATTCCTTGAAACCGTCCTCGACCCTGGCGACATCCTTGAGATAGACAAGCTTTCCGTTATGCGTCCCCAATAAAACAGAATTTATCTCCTCCGGACTCGTGAATTCCCCGGGCAGGCGCAGGATATAGTCCGTAAGTCCTGTTTTCAAATGTCCCACGGGCTGAGTCACGTTCTCGAGTTTCAGCGCGCTCTCTATATCTAAAATAGAAAGGTTATAACCCTCCAGCCTCGCCCTGTCTATCCAGACATTTATCTGGCGCTCCAATCCGCCGTTAAGCTGAACAGTCCCGACCCCGGGAATCTGCCTTAACGCGTCTCCCACTGTCTTATCTATAAGATTATAAAGGTCGGGATATGTCCTTTCCGCTGTCACTCCTATGAAAATAATAGGTATATTGGAGGTATTGAATTTAAAGATGAAAGGGTTGTCCATCTCATCAGGTACGTCAGGCAGATATCTCTTTGCCAGCTCAAGCCTGTCCCTGATATCATTCGCGGCTTCATCAATATTCGTGCCCCATTTAAACTTGAGCCTGATTATGGACGCGCCCTCTGAGGAGCTTGAGGTTATTTTTTCAATGCCGGGGGTCGTGGCGAGCTGGTTTTCAAGCGGTTCCGTTACCTTTACCTCAACGTCCTCAGGGCTGGCGCCGGGATAAACAGAGACAACGCTCAGGCTGGGCGGCTCTATCTCAGGAAACATGTCAAGCCCGAGCCGCGTCAGACTGTACAAGGCGATAACAAGTATCGCCGTGAATATCATCAGATTAGTTATGGGCCTTTTAACCCCAAATTCCGGGAGATTCATGCCTTCTCCATTTCACAAGTTGACACTCAAGCAATACTCCTTTTGTCAACTTAGATATCAATTTTTACTTCCGCGCCTTCTTTCAGGCGCTGCTGGCCCATTATCACCGCTAAATCGCCCTCTTTCAGGCCTTCCCTTACTTCAAAATACTCATTCTGTCTTATGCCCAATTTAACGTCTCTCAATACCGCCTTATTATCCTTCACCACGTACACATAAAAATCAGGGTCCTTGCCCATTATCGCCTCTTTCAGGACAACCGGCATGTCTTTATGTTCCTCCACTACAAGAAAAACCTTCACGAACATGCCTGATTTTAAACGATGGTCCTTATTTCCGATGGTTATCTCTATGGGGGCTGAACGCGTTTCAAGGTCCAAGACAGGGCTCATCTTTGTCACCATGCCTTTAAAGACCTCTCTTGGATACGCGTCCGCATAAATATTAGCCTCCTGGCCTATGGAAACCCTGGGCAGGTGTTTTTCCGGTATGTTTAAATTTATATTTACCCTGTCCATATTGACCACGAGCGCGACAGGTGTCTGCTGGCTCACATTGGAACCTATATCCACGTACACCCTGCCGATCACGCCTTTCAAGGGACTCTCTACGGGGGCCTTTTCAAAAGTAAGCCCCACCTCATCCCTGTCCACGTAAGCTATGATGTCGCCTTTTTCCACAAGGATTCCTTCTTCTTTTATTTTTTGCATTACCTTGCCTGTCACCTTGGGATATATCATGACCTCATCCTGCGCCTCTATGTTTCCGACATATTCCAATGTCATATAAACATCCCTGAGTCCTATCTTCTCAACCTTCACGGGCATAATCTGAACTTCTTCTTTTTTAACGGCTTCGTTTTTCTGGCACCCCGCCTGTGACAATATAATAAAAACCGCTATCCCCGCAAAAACTTTCAAACTTTTAAACCTCATATATCCCCCATTGCTTTATCAAGATCGTTCTTCGCCATCAGGTAATCATAAACAGCCTGAGTATTATTAAATCTTGAGATAGAATATTTCAATATACCATCCTGCACATCCAGCGAGCTGACAATGCCGTCTTTAAATTTCTTTTTAAGGGACACCAGGTTATCCCTGTAAACTTCCATGGCTGAACGCGCGGCGTTTATCTTCATTATAGCGTCTTTCCAGCTCAAATAGGCGTTTTTTAATTCAAGCGTGATGTCTCTCGCGGCCCTGTCCCTTGTAATCCTGACCGTTTTCAAATCGATATTCGCCTGTTCTATCTTTGATTTCGTGAGCCATCCGTCAAATACAGGCCAGGAAACAGTTATGCCTATCATATTATAATCACTCCGATTCTTCGCTGTCCCGAGGGCCCCGTGAGAACGGCTATAATAATCCCAGGACGCGGATACCGTGGGCTTGTTATCCGCGGCCGCGATATCGACCGATCTTTCCGCCGCCAGCTCCTGATTGGCATACTGACGCATCTCAGGCCTGTCCTTAAGGGCCCGCTCCAGCATCGCGTCGTACGCCGCGTCTTCTTTTTTATAGATAAATTCCCCTCTCGGTATCACTTTCACGTCTTTGTCAAGACGCAGATAATTATTCAACAACGCCTCTGTGGCCGCGATATCATTCAAGGAAGATTCATACCCCTCCCTGACGCTATCCAGGGAAGACCGTATGGCCAGCATATCGGATTCTGACGCGTGGCCGTTTTTATACCTGAACCGCGTTGAATCAAGATGCTCTACGGCGTTATTCAGCATGGCCTTATTAAGGCCGGCGTAGCGCCGGGCGAACAAAAGAGTGTAAAACGCCTTTTTTACGCCGGAGGCCGTGTCTAATTTTGTTTTATCCAATATCGCCTTATCCGCCTCAAGCGTGTATTCGTTATATTTTATGTTATTCCCGATCTCGCCTCCTGAATAAAGCGTCTGCTTCAGCCCAAACTGATAAGTGTTATAGCTGAAATCCTTTTCATAATAAGACCTGCTCCTCATCCAATTGGTGGTAAAATCAAGCGCGGGATACAAAGAAGCCTTGGCCTCGTCTATGTTCGATCTCTGTTTTTTCACGTCTTCCGCCTTCAGCAGTATATCGCTGTTATCCCTAAGGGCTATCGCCACCGCCTCGTCCACGGCAAGATATATATCTTCCCCCTGGGCGGCCGGGATCAACATGAATATCGACATGATTAAAAATGATATTATTCTTTTCATGGCTTGACGGCGACTGTTTCCCTTACCTTGGTAATGATCCTTAAATATGTATCCCTGTCTTTCTCCGATATCTTGCCAAACACGTGCACGATCATCTTCCTGCGCTGTTCCTTTATCCTCCCCACTATGGCCTCGCCCCTTTGGGTAAGTTTGGTCTTTATGACGCGCCTGTCCTTCGGCTCAAGGCCTCTCGCGATATAACCGCACCTGACCAGCCTGTCCACTATGCCTGTCATCCCCGCGGTGGAGACTGACATGGAACGCGCCAGGTCCGTCATCCTGGATTCCCCGTTTCTATGCAGGTAATCCATGGCCAGGAACTGAGGAAGGGTGATCTTGCCTTTAAAAAGCTCGTTTGTCCCGTGCCTGGAGAAACTCTTCGCCATCGCGGCCATCGTCTCTTCCAGCCTGTCGGCGAATTCAGATATGGATATGGACATCTTTAACCTCCCTGATAGTTAACTATATTAACTATCAACACTATTAAATATACCATATTGTATTTCGATTGTCAAGAGGAAGATATGCGGATGGTGCGCCTGGCAGGAATCGAACCTGCACGGCCAGCTCCGGAGGCTGGCGCCCTATCCATTAGGCCACAGGCGCGCGATACCGAATGCCTTGACGCTTATTCTACTGCCAAATAACAACTTATTCAAGAAAAAGGTATTGTAAACCTTATATTATTAATTAGTTTACAATAAAAAGCTATTTATATATAATTGACACGATATGTATCTATTCCTGCTGATCATGCTGAACATCATACTTTTGCCCATGCCCTCCTTCGCCGAGGAGGATCAACCCCTTGAAAGGATAGTGATAAAGAGGGGCGGCGGGAACAGGTACTCTTCCTTTAAAGGCGCTGATTCTGTTTACGACGCGCTAAACCATTCGCCCGGCGTGGATCTGCGCTGCAGGGGCAGCCGCGGCACGCAGGGAGACCTTTCAATAAGAGGCTCGACGTACGAACAGGTCCTGATATTGATAGACGGGGTGAGGATAAATGACCCGCAGACAGGCCACCATAACCTGGACATCCCCCTGACTCCATCGGATATAGAAAACATAACGATAATAAAACGCGGGGCGTCCTCGCTCCATGGCGCCGGGGCCCTTGGCGGAAGCGTGAACATCATAACAAAAAAACCGATTAAAAAAACCGCGGCACTCGAGATGAGATGCGGGGAACACGCCTTATACGAACAGGCGGTCTCGATTGAAAATCCGGGCCGGGATTATTTTACGACCTTTTCCCTCGAACATTCCTCTTCAAGCGGCGGCAGGCCGAATACCGACTTCGAATACGCGACCTTATCAAGCTTGTTCGGAAAAGAATGGGACAACCACTCCCTGGATGGGATATTCGGCTACCAGAAAAAAGACTTCGGGGCGGATAGTTTTTATTCCAATTTATTTCCCGAGGAAAAAGAAGAGACCCGCGCGCTTTTTACGAAACTGGGGCTGTCTTCCAGCAAAGGATCAAGCGTGATGAAAAACACCGCATTTCTCAGAAAACACGAAGATACATTTTGGCTTAGAAGACACGCGCCGGCTTCGTTCAACAGACACACCGTCTATTCGTACGGCATCAGCTCCTCGCTGGACGCGCCTATAAAAATAGGGGATATCCATTTAGGCGCCGACATGACCAGGGACGAGATAAACTCCACCAACCTGGGAAAAAATACGCGCCTTAACGAGGCGGGCTCCGTAGGATTCTCATGCGGCGCCGGCGAAAGGCTTTCCGTCAACAGCTCATTAAGGATAGACCATTATCAAAATTGGAAAAACCAGAACTCCTCGAACATATCCATGTCTTATTGGATAATCCGGGAAAGATTAAGATTAAATTCCGGGTTTGGCCGGGCGTTCCGGGTGCCGAGTTTTACTGAATTATACTATTCTGACGCGGCCAATATCGGCAATCCCGACCTGAAGCCTGAGAAATCCGATAGCTATACCCTCGGCCTGGAATCAAAAAATAAACATTTCAACTCCTGGATAGAGGGTTTCGCGCGCGGGACAAGGAACACGATCGATTGGACAAGGCCGTCCGCGCTGGATCCGTGGCGGGCGACAAATCTCGGCGCGGTTGACTTCAGGGGTATTGAGCTGGGGCTTGAGGTCAAGGACGCGTCCCTGACATATGTATATACCGAGGCCGACAGGGGTCCTGTTAATTATTTATCCAAATACGCCCTTGATATACTGAAACAACAGGTCCTTTTGAATCTGGAAAACGATATCCGCGGCGTTTCGATAAGCCTGCGGTTATCCTATAACGAGAGAAAATTCGGGGAAACCTATTTTACCGGGGACATATCGGCGGGACGCCCGTTTAAAAAATCGGATTGTGAGATAGAACCGTTTATAAAAATAGACAATTTCACGGATACCGAATACAGCGAAATAAGCGGAGTGACACAGCCGGGCAGATGGATGTCATCCGGCATTAAAATAAAATGGTAGGTGTCTTTTATCTCTGAGGCAAAGGTATGCTTACCCCTCCGCTGCCGCTTACACCGCCAACGCTCCCGCTCCCGCCCACGTGGACATTACTGCACCCGGCGGCGAAGATTAAGAATAAAATCGCCAAAACCGCTTTCTTCATCTTAACAGCCTCCTCAAACTATTTTACCTCCACGGAAACATCCTTATCGAAAGGGTTAATCCTCTAAAGATACGAAGTGACAATCTTTCTTATGCTGTCATGCAATATCCCGTTGGACGCCACGTAACCCACGCTGTCGCAGGATATCTTTCCCTGTTTTAAACAGGATATTTTCCCGCCCGCCTCTTCTATGATCGCCACGCTCCCGGCAAAATCCCAGGGAAAATCGTGGAACTCCACCGCGGCGTCGATCCTGCCGTCGGCTACATAAGTCAACAGCCGCGCCGACGAACCGAACATCCTCACGTTGAAGACCTCTTTTGACAACTCTCCCAGGACCTTCAACATCACATCCGGAGAGTAACGAATGCTGGAATCAAAGGACAATGAGCAGTCCCTCAGATCGGACTTCGATGAAACCCTTATCCTGGCCCCATTTTTGTGGGCGCCGGCGCCTTTTTCCGCCGCGTACATCTCTTTTTCAAAAGGCATGTACACGGCCCCGCCGACAAATTCCTTATTGCGGACGATGCCTATGGAAACCCCGAAAACCGGGACATTGCGGATATAATTATGCGTCCCGTCAAGCGGGTCTATTATCCAGACGTATTCCTTATCAGGATCCCTGACCCCGTCTTCCTCGGAGATTATCCCATGACCCGGGAATTCAGACCTGATCTTATCCAGGATTATCTTTTCCGCCTCTTTATCTAAATTCGTGACCAGATTCCGGTCACCCTTGCTTTCTATCAGGCTGATCTTCCCGAAATTATCCAATAAAAAATCCCCTGCCTCCCTGGCCGCCCTTAAAGCTAAATCCATCATACCCTTCATTTTAACCCCTCTCCGCGATAACGCTTATCTGTTTTCCCGGCCCCATTTTAACCTAAGTTGACAAAACAAGCAATACTCCTTTTGTCAACTTAGGCGTCCGGGATATCCCTTGTCGCGATAAGATTTATCCCCAGGCCCAACAGATCCTTAAGAATCACATCCCCGCCGCGGACCGGCCTATCCACCCTGAGCTTCCTTATCTCCTCCATCGCCTCGAAAATCCTTTGTTTGGGAATGGGTTTGTCCGTGCGCGCCGGCAGCATTCTTAACGACAAGCCTTGCGCCGTTACAGCCGCGGTCAGGACCCTTCGCGGATTTTCTATCTCAGATACGGCGTACCTTTCACCCTTAGGACACTCATTGCCGGAGACCTTTGCCACGCGATTGTTCTCAATGTCCGCTGACAGCTTACAGCCTTTTGGGCATTCTACACATATCAATTCCTTTATCATCTCGCATTCCTCAGATAATCCGCGGCCAAACGGCCCGCCAGCTCGCTGTCTTTCGTGACAGAATCAGCCAGGTCGTAGACCTTAAAGGCATTCCCGCACACAAACAATCCGGGCACGGAGGTCTTGCTGGTCTCTACCGAGACGGGGCTGTTTGTCTTTTTATCGATCTCGATCCCGGCCATCTCTATCAGCTCATTTTCCGGTATCAGCCCGACGGATATCAAGACAGTATCGCAATCCACGCTGAACCCAGACCCTTCAATTTCATTCAGGCGCTCATCTACTTTGACAACCTTTACCCCCTCGACCCTGTCCTTGCCGTAAA
>JBAZOA010000048.1:0-10231 GCA_041648935.1 Candidatus Omnitrophota bacterium
GCACCAGGGCATAACAATGTATCAATTCCATCGCGCACGCCACGGGTAAAATAGAATCACCTTTGCCGCCGCACGCCTCAAACGCGGTTATCGTTAGAATGGGCCTTATGCGCTTCCCCCCCGGAAACACGGCGTATCTCATCGCCTTGTGGATAACCGCGGGCCTCGCGGAGGCGGGAGGGATATATAAATCCAAGGCGCTGTCTATTATATTTTTCTTGCGGGCTATATATTTATTTATGTCCATTATTATTCTTTAAACGGTTCCAGCGCCGCCTTGCCTTCTTTCTTTACCAGGACCTCCACCTTCCGCTTTGTTTCCTCAAGACGCTTCCTGCAAATCTTGATCAGGCCCATACCCTCTTCGTATTTTTTTAAAGATTCGTCAAGCGGCATGTCACCGCTTTCAAGGTCGCTCACTATCTCTTCCAATTTTTTCATCATGTCCTCGAACTTCTGCTCTTTAACCATAAAACCTCCCAAATCCGCCTAGGCGGATTTGATCCCGAGCGACCATAATTTTACTCTGTGTCGCGAGGGACCTTTACTTATTCAACCCTGCTCTTAAAACCGCCTTTTGAGACAAGCGTCTCCACCAGCTCTCCCTTTTTAAGAAACAAACTGTTTTTTACTATCCTTTTTTCAGGAAGCTTGAAGGTAACGCTGTAACCCCTGCTTAGGATATTCAAAGGACTCAGTATCTCTATCTTCTCGCAGAGGAGCTTCACGCGCTCCTCTTTCAATTCCATGTAATGCCCTATCCTCAGGAGAAGCCCGTCTTCCGCGTCGTCAAGCCTTTGCTCATATTCCTTAACGATATCCAGGGGAAAATTCCTGAGCTTCTTCTCCATCTCGTCCAGCCTGTCCGCAAGGTCGCTTTTCTTCGCTATGACAAGCTCCGCGGCGACCGAAGGCGTCGGCGCCCTGAGGTCAGCGACAAAATCGCTTATTGTCCAGTCAATCTCGTGTCCGACCGCGCTTATGACAGGTATCTTCGAATCATATATGGACCTGGCGACTATCTCCTCGTTAAACGCCCACAAATCTTCCATGCTGCCGCCTCCGCGGCCCACTATTATCACGTCCACGTTCCCGAGCCTGTTAAACTCCTGTATCGCGGCCGCTATCTCCTCTCCCGCCCCCTCTCCTTGGACCCTGGACGGATTTATGATAATCTCCACGTTGCTGAACCTCTTCTCCAGGACATGCAGCATGTCTCTTATCGCCGCGCCCGTGGGAGAGGTCACTATGCCTATCCTGTCCGGGACCATTGGTATTGGTTTCTTGCGCGCCTCGTCAAAAAGGCCTTCCTTGAAAAGCTTCTCTTTCAGCTGGTCAAACGCGAGCTGCAGCGCGCCTATGCCTTTCGGCTCCACCTTCGACACGTACAACTGATACGCGCCCTGTTTTTCGTATATGCTTATGCGGCCCGCGCAAAATACAAGCATCCCGCTCTTTATCTCAAACTTCGCCTTTTCGTTGCTGGATTTGAAAAATACGCACTTGAGCTCGCTCTTTTCGTCTTTCAGGGTAAAATAAAAATGCCCTGACGAATGGCTCTTGAAATTCGATATCTCGCCCTCCACCCAGATATTCGGGAAAGAATCCTCGAGTATTGTCTTGATGCTCGAAGTCAACTCGCTGACCTTGTATATGTATCTTCCTCTTTGTTCCATCCTATAAATAGGCCCCTATTTTCTCCGCGACCCTCTGAATAGACACGGCCCTTCCGGTTTCATCGTCTATATCCACCAAGGCGCCCTGGAGCTCTATGTCTTTATCGCCGATCTCGAATTTTTTAGGCATACCTGTAAGAAAATGCTCAACTATTGACTCGTGCTTGCGCCCTATCACGGAATCCTGGGGGCCCGTCATGCCCAGGTCGGTTATATACGCGGTCCCGAAAGGCAGTATCTTATCGTCCGATGTCTGGACATGGGTGTGGGTGCCGAAGACCACGCTCGTCCTGCCGTCCAAAAATCTGCCCATCGCGATCTTTTCGCTCGTCGCCTCGGCGTGGATGTCCACCAGGATTATCTTCGTCTCTCCGGACAGCCTCTGGATCTCTCTCTCAGCCGCCCTGAAAGGACAATCCGTTACGGGATTCATGAAGACCCTGCCTAAAAGGTTTATCACGCCTATCTTCCTGCCGGTGTTTGATTTGATTATGGTCGAACCCTTTCCCGGAGACGAATCGGGATAATTCGCGGGCCTCAAAATCCTCGGGTCCTTCCCAATCCTCTCATATATCTCTTTTTTCTTCCATATGTGGTCGCCTGACGTAATGACATCTATCTGATTATTCAGAAGATCGTCCACCGTCTCCGGGGTAAGCCCGGACCCCCCCGCGATGTTCTCCGCGTTGGCCACGACAAAATCCACGTGCCTGTCCTGGCGCAGGCGCGGGACTATCTTTTTAACCGCTTCCCTGCCTGGACTCGCTACTATGTCACCTATCAGAAGTATTTTCATGCGTCACTTCGCGTATTCCACTGCCCTTGTTTCCCTGATGACAGTCACTCTTATCTGCCCGGGATACTCAAGCCCTTCCTCTATCTTCTTGCTTATCTCCCTGGCGAGGCCCATTGCCTGAAGATCGCTTATCCTTTCCGGCTGGACTATCACGCGTATCTCTCTGCCCGCCTGTATGGCAAAGGCCTTTTCAACCCCGCGGAAAGAATCGGCGATCGACTCCAGTTTTTCCAGGCGTTTTATGTAATTTTCCAGTGTCTCGCGCCGCGCCCCCGGCCTGGTCGCGCTCACGGTATCAGCCGCCTGCAGCAATACCGCGTAAACAGACGATGGCTCTTCTTCCTCGTGATGCGACATTATCGCGTTTATGACTTCCTGGCCCTCGCCGTATTTTTTAGCCAGGTCCGCGCCTATTTTCGCGTGCGGGCCTTCCACCTCATGCGTCACTGCCTTTCCTATGTCATGCAAGAGCCCTATCCTCTTGGCCAGATTGACATCCAGCCTCAACTCCCCTGCCATGACGCCCAATATCACGCTGACCTCCTTAATATGCTGCAATACGTTCTGACCGTAACTGGTCCTGTATTTAAGGCGCCCCACGAGCCGCACGATCTCAGGATGAACCCTCTGCAGGCCCAGTTCAAAGACCGCCTTCTCTCCCTCTTCCTTTATGGAAGCCTCTATCTCCTGCTTGACCTTATTCACTATCTCTTCTATGCGGCCCGGGTGGATCCTGCCGTCCTGCAAAAGCCGCTCCAGGCTTATCTTCGCCACCTCCCGCTTCACCATGTCAAAGCACGAAAGTATCACCGCCTCCGGCGTATCGTCAATTATCACGTCCACGCCCGTGGCTATCTCGAGCGCCCTTATATTCCTGCCTTCTCTTCCTATTATGCGCCCCTTCATCTCATCATTAGGCAGGTTCACCACCGATACCGTGGTATTCGTGACGTGCTCCGCGGCGCATTTCTGCATGCTCAGCGATAATATCTCTTTCGCGTTTTTATCCGCGGACTCCTTTGCCTTATCCTGTATGTCCTTAAAAAGCAGCTGGGCCTCTCTCTGCGCGTCCGCCTCCACCCTCTGCAGGAACAGCTTCTTCGCCTCTTCAACGCTCAAGCCGGATATCCTCTGCAGCTTAACCTTTTCCTCTTCTATCATCCGCGTCAGTTCCCCTTGCCTGGACTCAATCGACCTTTCCTTGTCCACGAGCATCGATTCCCTCTTGCCGATATCCTTTTCTTTCCTGTCAAGGATATCCACCTTCCGGTCTATATTTTCCTCTTTCTGCACGAGCCGCTTTTCGACATTCGCGAGCTCCTGACGCCTGTCCCTTGTCTCGCGCTCAAAATCAGACTGTATCTTGAACTTCAGGTCCTTTACCTCGAGCTCCACCTCCTTCTTCCTGTTCTCAAATTCCTTCTTGGAATTTTCCAGGGAAGCCCTTGTTTTTTCTTCTATCTCTTTCAGGTGTTTTTCGCTGAAAAATTTCCTTATGAAATACCCGGCGAAAAACATCCCTATAAACGCCAATACCTCCACTATGTAAACTAATATTTTGATATTGGAAACCATAAGAACCACCTCCCGATATTTTATATTATAAGGCGGAGTTAATCGGTGATAACGCTGGTAAGAGAAATATCCTTTTTCACGGATGGGATGCTTTTGAGCATCTGAAACCTGAAACCCAGGCCTATCTTAGGAGTATCCGCAGGAATTTGACTTAAAAAATTGTCATAGTAGCCGTGGCCGTGGCCCAAGCGGTTATTCGAACGATCAAACGCGAGGCCAGGCACCGCCACCAAATCTATATCCTTTATCCTGACAGGTCTTTTTTTAACGGATTCAAGCGGCTCGTAAATACCATAAGTGCTCCTTACCAGCCTTTCCCTTAAATCCCTCAGATATACAGGTTTTATATTTTTCTCTTTTACCAGCGTAACCGGCACAACCACCTTCTTGCCCATTTCAAGGGCTTTTTTTATTATGGGGCCCGTCTCTACCTCCCCGGTCCCCCTTGATACATAAAGCATCACACACTTCGACTCTAAAAATTCCCTTTTGGAAAAAAATTCTTTTTGTATCGCCCTGCTCCTTTTTCTCCTTTCTGACTCTTTCTGACCCTTGATCCTGATCCTGATTTTTTTTCTAAGTTCTTCCTTTTCTTTCATGACCCTGCCTTCTGCGCCTTCTCACCTTTCTTTTTCAGATAATCATCGATCGCTGACTTAAGGGCCTCTTCCGCTAGCACCGAACAATGCATCTTTACCTTCGGGAGCCCTCCCAGGGCCTCCGCCACGGCCCTGTTGGAGATCTTCAGCGCCTCGTCGATAGTCTTCCCCTTCACTATCTCGGTGACCATGCTGCTCGTGGCTATGGCGGCCCCGCAGCCAAAGGTCTTGAACTTCGCGTCCGTGATCCTGTCGCCCTCAACCTTGATGTAAAGACGCATGATATCCCCGCACACGGGATTCCCGACGTTTCCTATGCCGTCCGCGTCAGGTATCTCGCCCACGTTGCGCGGGTTTTTAAAATGCTCCATCACCTTCTCGCTGTATTGCGTGTTAAAGCTCTCCATGATTACTCCTTAAGAATGATCTCCCTCGGCCTGTTAGCCTTGGAATGATCCTTCGCGGGTTTTATTCTCCTCAGATTGTCGAGCATCTTAAGTTCTTTGAGCCTGTTATATATCAATATCCACGCGCAATCCTTGTCCTTGTCCACCTCGCACTTACCCTTATTGGATCCGCCGCATGGCCCGTTCAAAAGCCCCTTGGCGCACCTGGAAACAGGACAAATCCCGGCGGTAACATTAAGCACGCAATCCCCGCACATGGCGCACTTCTCAAAAAACCCAAGCCCCGTGGCGTCCACCACCGAACCAAACATAGTATCGCAGCCTATGTAGACAGGCCTCTTTCGCCTGTCATTATCGATCACTGACTGGACCCCAAGGCCGCAGCTCAAAACAAGTATCGCCTCTGTATCATCCATGGCCTTTTTGTTTTTAGCGAAACACATCTTGATTTGACTCGCGATACACGCGGAATCCGGCACTGCCCAGCCAATAACCACCCTCCCCTCTTTTTCAAGAAGGCCTTTCATCTCCAAGACCTCTTTTTCCCCGCCTGTCCTGCAGGTCGCGGCGCAATCACCGCAGCCAATGATAAAGATCTTTTTCAAAGGCCCCAGCGCCTGCGATATCTCTTCTAACGGTTTTGCCTTAGTGACTATCATGTGCCCTGCTCCTGCAATAACGCCTCTATGTCTTTTTTAAAAACCTCTTTATCCACGTAACCCACGTACTTTTTCCTTATATTCCCGTCTCTGTCCAGGACAAAGGTCGTGGGTATGGAACCCACCCCTCCATACAAATCAGTCACTTCATTGTTACCCAATAAAGTCGTATAATTTATCCTGTTTTCCTGGACAAAAGGCGGCACCACCCTTTGGCCGTTCCAATCCAGTGATATCCCTATGACCTCAAGCCCCCTGGATCTGTATTCGCTGTAAAGCTCCACGAAATGCGGTATCTCGGCCCTGCACGGCGGGCACCAGGTAGCCCAAAAATCAAGAATGACTATCTTTCCTTTAAAATCAGACAGGCTTTTTTCCCCGCCGTTTATATCCGAAAGCGTGAAACCGGGCGCCGGCTTAAAATTCGGCCTTTTGGCCGTTACGGTCCCTTTGATGTCCGGCTTCGCCATGGAAACAACTTCCCTGGCGGACTTGCGCGAATTATTCATTATCACGCCGAAAATGATTATGCCCGCGCTTAACACTACTGTCGATATGAATATTATTCTGTTCGTCATATATCTCCCGCGTTAAAAAAGGCCTCCCAGCCTTGAAAACATCCCGGAAAACAATAATCCCCCTATCAATATCAGGAATATCCCTGATACGACCGGCACCGCCTTCATGAAACCCTTTATCCTGTTGAACATCAGGAGAAATTTATTTATCGCTATGCCGGACAGAAAAAACGGTATGCCCAGGCCGAGCGAATAAACCGCCAATAACAATACCGCCTCAGACATCCCCTCGAGCGTGGAGGCATAAATGAGTATGCTTGAAAGCACGGGTCCCACGCAAGGCGTCCATCCAAAAGCGAAAATCGCCCCTACCGCCAAAGAACCGAAATAACCCGATCTTTTTTTATCGCCCGCGGCGGCGGCGAGTTTTTCCTGGTTTAAAAATCTTATCTTCAGCGCCCCTGTCATGTGCAGGCCGAATAAGATTATTATTACGCCGCCGGCCCTCTCCAGCCACGTCTTCCTTATCCCGAAAAAACTACCCAGATACGAAAACATCACCCCCAAAAAGATGAATACTATTGAAAATCCCGCTATAAAAAATAAAGAATGCATCGCGGCCAAGCGTCTCGTATCAGACGACTGGCCCTGATCTTTTATTTCCTCGAAAGACCTCCCGGTAATATAAGTTATGTATGATGGGAAAAGAGGTAAAACGCAGGGCGAGAAAAAACTCAGTAGCCCGGCGGAAAAAGCTATAAGAATAGAGACCTCGCTGCCACTCGTCATACGCCCCCCGGTGAATCTACCTCTGCGAAGCCCTTACTCTTATGACGTCTTGTTGAATCCTTATATCTTTTAGCCGTTCTATTATGTCCTGCTGATTTTTTAAGACCTGATCTATCTTCTCTGAAAGAATCCTCACCCCGGCCGTACTATCTGTCCTCTCCTGCCCGCCAAACCCCTTGAGCGTGAAGGCCCCCAGAGAAACAATCATCGCCGCCAAAATCATTAAAAACAATGTCCTCTTTCTCATGTCTACCTCTTTTCCCAATTTATTATTATATCAAAATCCCCTGTTTTGTCAACCTTAGTATTGCGAACCAATTCCCTAAGTTGACACTCGAGTAATACTCCTTTTGTCAACTTAGGGAACGCCTGAGGCCCAGTTTGGCGAACGGCCTGGTATTCAAGACATCTTTTTTGCCCAGCCAGCCGCGGCGGGCGACGGAAACACCGAACTTCATCATGTCCAGATGGTCCGCCACGTGGCTGTCTGTATTTATGACTATCTTTACGCCAGCCTCCTTTGCCATGCGGCAATGCACGTCGTTCAGATCCAGACGCTGAGGAAAGCTGTTTATCTCCAAGGCGACACAAGTGTCTCTCGCGGCCTTGAAGACCTTTTCCATGTCTATGTCGTAAGGTTCCCGCGCGCCCCAGAGCCGGCCTGTGGGATGGGCTATGACATGAACGTATTTATTCTCACATGCCTTTAAAATCCTCCGCGTCATCTTTTCCCTTGGATACCTGAATCCCAGATGTATCGCGGCTATCACAACGTCCATATCCTTCAGGATATCGTCCGGATAATCCAGATTCCCGTCTGAATCAATATCCACTTCCGCGCCGAACAAGACCTTTATATCCTTGTATTTCCTGTTCAGCCGGTCTATCTGCTTTCTTTTTTCCTTTAACTCTATCCTGTTGAGCCCGCCCGCTATCCTGAGGCCCTGCGAGTGGTCTGTTATGGCGATATACTCATAACCCAGTTCTCTTGACTTCAAGACCATCTCTTCCATGGAACTCCCCCCGTCAGACCAGGTGGAATGCATGTGCAGATCGCCTTTTATATCTTTAAGTTCCACCAAATCAGGAAGGGCGCCCTTTTCCGCCAGCTCTACTTCGCCTCTGTCTTCCCTGAGTTCAGGTCCTATATAATCAAGACCAAGGGCTTTATACATGTCCTCCTCTGTCTTGCCGGATATTTTTTTGTCTTTCTTGAATATCCCGTATTCATTGAGCTTCAAACCTTTTTTTATCGCCAGGTGCCTGAGTTTTATATTATGCTCCTTTGAGCCCGTGAAATACATAAGCGCGGCGCCGTAAGAAGAATCCTCCACAACCCTCACGTCCACCTGTATGCCTTCCTCAGTAACTATGGATGACTTGGTCCGCCCTTTCACCAGCACGTCTTTTAGCTCTCTCAGGCCCGCGAACCTATCCATCACCTTTCCCGGATTTTTTGAGGAAACAAGGATATCTATGTCTTTTACAGTCTCTTTCATCCGCCTCAGGCTTCCGGCCGCGTCTATTTTATTTACCTCCTTCAGGGCCTTGAGCTGACTGATAAAGCTCCTTGCCGTATCGCTCGCTGTCTTCAAATCCAGCCGGCTTCTTCCTTTTTTAAAAAGCTCTATACCTTTCAGGATATTCTCTTCTGTCTTTTCTCCCATGCCCGGGAGCCCGCGGATCTTTCCGGCGTGAGCCATCCTCTCAAGCATCACAACGTCCTCTATGTGTAATTTTTCATGCAAGAGTTTCGCCGTCTTTGGTCCTATGCCGGGCACGCCAAGCATGTCGATCAGCCCTTGAGGCACGTCTTTTTTGAGTTGACCGAGGTATTTTAATTCCCCGGTCGACGCTATCTCTTTTATCTTCTCCTCCAAATCCCCGCCTATGCCTTCGATATCCTTCACCCTATCCTCTTTGATAAGGGCCTCTATGTCCTCCGGCAGGGATTCCACGTTTTCCGCGGCCTTTTCATAAGCGCGTATCTTGAAATAATTGTCTCCCTTTATCTCCAGGATCTGAGCTATCTGTCTGAATATCTCCGCTATCCTTTTGTTTTTCATGGTAACATTATTTTATCATAGATTTTTTCCGGCATAAAGGATATAATGCTTCAAATAAACAAAAGTCCCCCGCCGCATAAGCTCTGAAACTAGGCGGCTTCGGGATCAAATTTTTTTCACAAAATTTGGGAGAAAACCATGCTTTTAAAATTCCTGCGGAAGCGCAAAAACATGAAAATGATAATGTGGGGGATCGCCATATTGATCATACCCGCGTTCGTGATATGGGGTTCCGGCACGTCCGACAAAAAAAAGGAAGGCAACAAACCGGATTACGCCGGGAGGATTTTTGACAAAAAGATCTCATACGATGAATACGGCGACATGTGGAACGTGGCGCGCGACTACGCCGTAAAGACATTCGGCAACAACGCCCCCGCCGAATTGATAGACCAGCTCGCGTGGGACCGCATAATATTACTGGAAGACGCGCGAAGGCGTAAAATACTCGTGAAAGACAGCGAGGTCGTTAACGCCATCGCATCTTCTCCTCTTTTCCAGAAAAACGGCTCATTTGATAAAAAACTATACAAGTCGATGCTGGGCGACGCGGCGAGGGCGTTTGAGGAGCGCCTGAGAGACGACTTGTTGATATCGAAACTGAGAGAAACGATCATCGGCCCGATATCGATAAGCGAGGATGAGGCGAAAAAAGAATTTAAAAAGAATTTTGAAAAAATAAAACTGTCCTACATAGTCATGCCTTTCTCTGACTTCGAAAAAGACGCGCGATACGCGGAACAGGACCTTTTAAGCTTCTATGACCGGAATAAAAATGAGTTCAAAAAACCTGAACAGGTAAACGTTGGTTACATAGAAATCCCGTTTGCCGGCTTCGAGCCCGATACGCGCGTAACAGACGACGAGATCAAGAGATATTTTGAGGAGCATTTATCTGAGTTCAAAAAACCTGATTCGGACGAGGCCCCGGCCCTGGACGACGCGATAAAAAACGAGATAACCGCCAAGCTTTCTTTCAAGAAAAAAATATCCATGGCGGAAGAACTCGCTTACAAGACGCTGGACGAGGCGATAGCGAAAAAAGAACTTGCCGCGCCCGCCAGGTCAAATTCCCTCGAAGTAAAAGAAACTGGGCTATTCACCATGCAGGACGAGATACCGGGTATCGGCTGGTCGTACGAATTC
>JBAZOA010000049.1:0-9899 GCA_041648935.1 Candidatus Omnitrophota bacterium
TAATCTGGAGCGGGTGATGGGAATCGAACCCACGCTACGAGCTTGGGAAGCTCGTGTTCTACCATTGAACTACACCCGCGGACACATCAATCATTCATGTAATCCCAGTACCCGAGTCTCCATATTTTTTCTGCGCCGAGACGAGGGACGGTTTTCACTGTTTTTATTTTAGCTTGGACCCTCTTTATTCTCTAAGTTGACAAAAGGAGTATTGCTTGAGTGTCAACTTAGGCGTTACGGCGTTATCAATCTTCTTAAGTCTTTATATCTCGTTTCTATGTCTTTTTTCTTTATCTTCAAGAATCTGTTCACGCTGAAGTTTTCGACCGCGAAAGACGCCATCACTGTCCCGTGCAGAAGGGCTTTTTTCATGTTTTGCGGGCTCAGATTGTCTGTCTTCGCTATGTACCCCATGAATCCGCCCGCGAATGTGTCGCCCGCGCCCGTGGGGTCGCAGACCCTGTCCAGCAAATAAGCGGGCGCGCTGAAGGCGCCGTCTTTGGAAAAAAGCAGGGAACCGTACTCACCCCTTTTGATTATGACATACCTCGGCCCCAAAGACACGAGATGCCTGCCGGCCTTAAGCATGTTGGATTCCCCGGAAAACATCTTGGCCTCGTTATCGTTAAGAAAAATGGCGTCGACCTTACTCATTAATTTTTTCAGGGATGCGCGTTTGGTCTGTATCCAGTAATTCATGGAATCACAGCCCGTAAATTTCGAGCCCTTGAATCGCCTCAATATGAATAACTGCAGGTCGGGGTCTATGTTCGCGAGGAACAGGTATTTGTTGTCTTTGTATTCCCTGGGGATGTCCGGCCTGAACTCGGCGAATACATTTAATTGCGTATCGATTGTCCTGGCGCAATTCAGGTCTTCCACGTATGACCCTTCCCATCGGAACGTCCTGCCGTTTTTTGTCTCAAGGCCTTTTGTGTCCACGCTGAAGCCCTTTATCAGCTTTCTGTATCTATCCGGGAAGTCCATTCCCACTGTCGCGACCAGGTTTACCCTGGTGAAGAAACTCGCGCTTATCGAGAAGTAGGTAGCGGACCCGCCGAGTATTTCCCTGGCGCATCCGGAAGGAGATTTTATGGTGTCCAGCGCCACTGAGCCGATTACCAGCAGGTCTTTCATTTGAGGCACTCCTCCATTTTTTTCATGGAACATAATTCGCTGCACATGGTGCAGACGTCCTCTTGGGCGGGCATTGACGAGGCCCTGTATCTTTCCGCTTTTATCGGGTCCATGGATTTCTTGATCTGGCCCTTCCAGTCCCTGGAAGACCTGTATTGAGACATCTCCTTGTCCCAGTCCAGCGCGCCGGGCACGCGTTTCGCTATGTCAGCCGCGTGCGCAGCTATCCTGGACGCGATGACCCCGTTTTTCACGTCGTCCTCGTCCGGTATCCTCAGGTGTTCCGAAGGGGTGACATAACACAGAAAGTCAGCCCCGTAAAAAGCGGCCAATGCCCCTCCTATAGCGCCCACGATGTGGTCATAACCCGGCGCCACGTCCGTGACCAGGGGGCCCAGCACGTAAAAGGGGGCGTTGCCGCAGAGTTTCTTCTCGAGGATGACGTTTGTCTCTATCTGGTCGAGCGGCACGTGGCCCGGCCCTTCTATCATCACTTGTACATTTTTTTGCCTGGCCCTTTGGGCCAATTCCCCCAACACTATGAGTTCCTGTATCTGAGGTTTGTCGGTGGCGTCCATCAATGAGCCCGGCCTCAGCCCGTCTCCCAGGCTCAGGGTGATGTCGTATTTTCGGGCTATGTCAATTACGTCGTCGAAATATTCGTAGAACGGGTTTTCTTTTTTGTTGGATGTCATCCATTCCGCCAGGATGGCGCCGCCTCTCGATACGATCTTTATCAGGCGTTTCTGTTTTTTTAATCGCGAGATTACCTCCTGTGTCACCCCGCAGTGCACGGTGAAAAAGTCCACGCCGTCTTTCGCCTGTTCCTCCAGGGTGTCGAGCATGTCCTCTCGGGTCATCTTTGACGCGCGGCCTTTTTTTCTCGCGGCGTTTAAGGCGGTTTCGTATATCGGAACAGTGCCGACAGGCACGCTGGAATTCCTCAGGATGGAACGGCGTATCTTTTTTAAGTCGCCCCCGGTGCTCAGGTCCATCACCGCGTCCGCCCCGTATTTTATGGCGACGCGCAGCTTTTTCAATTCCTTACCGACGCCGGTTTTGTCCTGAGACGTCCCTATGTTGGCGTTGACTTTCGTGGTTAGTCCCTCACCCACGCCGCAGGGTTCTATGTCCCGCCCCTTGTTTTTTATGATGACCACCCTGCCGTCCCTCACGAGGTCTTTCAATGTCTCCGCGCCTATTTTTTCTTTTTTCGCGGCGCGGAGCGCCTCGGGCGACACCTTATTCAGTTTTGCGAGCTCTAGCTGAGTCATGATAGTTCGATATCTTTTCTAAAAGATTCCTTACCGCCAGGTATGGATTATTGGACTCCATGATGGCCCTGATGACAGCGATCCTTTTTATCCCCGCCCTGGCGACATCTTCCACGTTAGATTCGTTTATTCCCCCTATGGCTATCAGCGGGGTGTTTATTTTATCCGCGGTCTCTCTCAGGCGTTCGATGCCAACCGCCCTTGTCGCGGGTTTTATGGGTGTATCGAAGACGGGGCCTAATCCTATGTAGTCAGCCCCATTTGTCTCCGCGGCCATGGCCTCTTCAAGAGACCCAGCAGAGACCCCTATTATCTTATTTACGCCCATCACCTTTCTCGCCGTCTCCATGGGCGCGTCGGAATTGCCGATGTGGACCCCGTCAGCGTCCAGGTTGAGCGCCATATCTATCCTGTCGTTTATTATGAACAAGGTGTCTTTTTTTTCTCTTACCATCTCTTTTATTTCCCGGCCCACGCGCAGGAAATCTCTGTCGCCGGATGTCTTGTCCCTTAACTGGACCATGTCCACGCCCGCGTCCAGGGATACGGATAATATACGGAACAAATTCTTATTTACCGGAAGGCCGTTATCTATTACCAGATACACGCCCGATTTTTGAAGCAGCTGTTTTTTCGATGACATAGGATCTGAACCTCAATTTTCTGTATTTGCGGCTCATGTGTTCGTCCAGGAGCTTTGAGCATTCCTCAAGGACCCTGAGGGATTCCTTGACCCGTTCCATGTTTGACATGAAAAGGCCGCCAGGGCCCTTTCCGCGGGCTGTCCTGAAATCAATGAATTTCGATTTGTCGTTTTCAACGTCCCTGTGCCTTAATAATTTGTCGAAACCCGTATTCGAGCGCGTGATCGCGTTGGTCGCGCCATGCCGCATCAGTTTTATTTCTTTGGCCAGGGCCTTGTCCGATAGCAGGAATCTCGCGATGTCTTCACAGACCCTCAGGCCCTCTCGGGTCCTGTTCAGGTTAGCGTCCATTATTCTCAGGATTTTATCGTTCATAGCCTGGATATTTTATCTATGATGCCTCTTGTCGACAGGCCCTTTATGTACGACAGGCTTTTTACCGCGCCGCCGCAGGATTCGACGAATCCTGAGCCGATTATGTCTTTCTTTTTCCAGTCCCCGCCCTTTACCAGGACGTCCGGCCTCACTGCCTTTATCAATCTCATGGGCGTTAAATCGCCGAATATTACCACGAAATCAACCGCCTCAAGCGCGGAGAGCAGCGCCGCGCGGTTTTTCTGATTGACGATGGGCCTTGACCCGCCCTTGAGCTGTCTTACGGAACGGTCGCTGTTGAGCCCGACTATCAGGATGTCGCCCAGGGCCTTCGCCTTTGTCAGGTAGCTCGCGTGGCCCGCGTGCAATATGTCGAAGCAGCCGTTAGTGAACACTATCTTTTTGTCTCTTTTGAGTTTTTTTAGAGCTTTTAATATTTCCGGCAGGGTTTTTATTTTTTTATAAGGCATCTTCAATTAACTCGCAGATGATGTGGCCTATGGTGATGTGCGCTTCCTGTATCCTGGCGGTGCTGGCGGAGGGCACTTTTATGACAATGTCCGCTATTTCGGCGAGATCCCCTCCTGTTTCGCCTGTCAGGAGAGCCGTTTTTATGCCCATGTCCAAGGCCTTTTTCGCCGCCCTTATCACGTTTTTTGATTTTCCGCTCGTGGATAGGGCTATCGCCATGTCCCCCTTTTTACCAAACGCCTCTATCTGTCTCTCGAATACGCTGTCAAATGAGTAATCGTTGCTTAGCGCGGTTATCGTGGAGGCGTTGTCCACCAGCGCCATCGCCGGCAGGGCGTTTCTTTCCCTGTGGAATCTGCCCACGAGTTCCGCGGCGATATGCATACTGTCCGCCGCGCTTCCGCCGTTGCCGAAGATCAGTATTTTGTTGCCTGATTTGAGCGTGGAAAGCGCCGCCCTCGCCAATTCGGAGATGGCTTCAACGTCGCGCTCAATCACCTTATTTTTCACGTCGATGCTTTCTTTTATTATGTCTATTATTTTTTGTCTCATCCGAAGAATATCTTGGCTATGTTGTATAATTCCATGTCCACTGTTTTTAACTTGCTGACAGCCGCGTCCAGGGGGACCGCCACCACGTTATTCCCCTGAAGACTGGCCATTTTCCCGTAATCTTTTTTCAGGACTAGCTCCATGGCCTTTATCCCGAACCTTGTCCCGAGCACCCTGTCAAGGGCCGTAGGTGTTCCGCCTCTCTGTATGTGCCCGAGGACAGTGACCCTTGTTTCGTAACCCGTCTTTTTTTCTATCTCTTCCGCGAGTATCTGGCCGATGCCTCCAAGCCGCACGTGGCCAAAGGCGTCCAGTTTTTCTTCCTGCAGTACCATGTCGCCTTTTTTAAACTGCGCGCCCTCGGCGACCACTACGATGCTGAAGCCTTTCCCCCTGGCGTGCCGTTTTTTCAGGATGCCGCATACCTCCTCGATGTCTATCGGCACCTCGGGTATCAGTATCACGTCCGCGCCCCCGGCGATGCCTGATTCCAAGGCTATCCATCCGGCGTGCCTGCCCATCACTTCCACCACCATGATCCTATGGTGAGATTCCGCGGTGGTGTGGAGTCTGTCTATGGCCTCGGTGGCGACGTTTATCGCCGTGTCGAAACCAAACGTCACATCGGTGCACGAGAGGTCATTGTCAATAGTCTTTGGGGCGCCGACTATATTAAGCCCTTCTTTATAAAGTTTGTTCGCCGCTCCCAGCGTGTCTTCGCCCCCCACCGCTATCAGCGCCTCCAGGCCGAGTTTTTTAAAATTTTCCTTAGCCTTTTCCTTATCGCCTTCTTTTTTATAAGGATTGGTCCTTGATGTCCCCAGTATGGTGCCTCCCTTGGGCAGTATCCCGGAAACAGACTGCAGGTTTAATTCCATGGTGTCGTTTTCTACCAGGCCTTTCCAGCCGTTTTTCACGCCTATCACCTGATAACCTTCCTGCAGGGCGTACCTCACGACAGCCCTTATTACCGGGTTCAGGCCCGGACAATCTCCCCCGCCAGTCAATATGCCTACTTTTTTCATTATTTAAGTCCTCCTCAAATTTTACTCTCCAGTTCCCGTAAGTTTTTCCACATAGTCAGTCGCGAAATCCCCGCGCAGGAATAACGTGTCGCTCATTACGTGCTTGTGGAAAGGTATCGTTGTCTTTATGGGTTCTATGATGAATTCGTCAAGGGCCCTCCGCATTATCTTTATGGCCTCCTGCCTGGAGTTTCCGTAACAGATCAGCTTGGCTATCATCGAATCGTAATAGGGAGATATCTTGAAACCCGTATACACGTGTGAATCCACCCTCACGCCGGGTCCGCCTGGCGCGATGAACGTCTCCACCTTGCCGGGAGACGGCATGAAACCCTGTTCAGGGTTTTCCGCGTTTATCCTGCATTCAATGGCCGAGCCCTTTATCTTCACGTCGTCCTGTTTAAACGAAAGTTTCTGGCCGGCCGCGATCTTTATCTGTTCCTTTATCAGGTCGATCCCGGTCACCATCTCAGTTATGGGGTGTTCCACCTGTATCCTGGTGTTCACCTCTAAAAAATAAAAATTTTCGTGCCTGTCGAATAGGAATTCGACCGTGCCCGCGTTTAAATAATTGCAGGCCCTCGCCGCCTTTATGGCCATGTCCCCCACTTTTTTTCTTAATTTCGAGTCTATGGCCGGGGAAGGGGATTCTTCTATCAGTTTTTGATGCCTTCTTTGTATGGTACAGTCCCTTTCGCCCAGATGGACCACATGGCCGTATTTATCCGCCAGTATCTGTATCTCTATATGTCTGGGTCTTTCCACGTATTTTTCAAGATATACGTCTGAATTGCCGAACGCCGCTTCCGCTTCCTGCTGGGCGGTTATCAGGGAGCTTATCAGCCTGACGTCGTTATGGCATACCCTCATCCCCTTGCCTCCGCCTCCGGCCGAGGCCTTTATTATTACCGGATATTTAAGCCGTTTCGCGGTCTTTACCGCCTCTTCTTTTGTCTTTATTATGTTTTGGCTGCCGGGTATGACAGGTATCCCTACCTTTTGCATCGTCTGCCTGGCCGTCATCTTGTCGCCCATCATCCTCATGTTTTCCGGGGTTGGGCCTATAAAAGCTATGTCGCATGATTCGCATATTTCCGCGAAATGGGCGTTTTCCGCCAGAAAGCCGTAGCCCGGGTGTATGGCGTCCACGTCCGTTATCTCGGCCGCGCTTATGATCGCGGGTATATTGAGATAGCTTTCGGAACTCTGCGCCGGCCCGATGCAGACAGACTCGTCAGCCAGCCTCGTGTGCATGGAATCCGCGTCCGCTTCCGAATACACGGCGACGGTTTTAATGCCCATCTCCTTGCAGGCCCTTATTACCCGAACGGCGACTTCGCCGCGGTTCGCGATCAATATTTTAGAGAACATATCATGCCGTCGGTTCTATCATGAAAAGCGCCTGCCCGTATTCGATTGGGCTCGCGTTTTCCACGAGGATTTCCACTATCTTGCCCTTTACCTCTGATTTTATCTCGTTCATCAGCTTCATCGCCTCTATGATGCATACAACCTGTCCGACCTCCACTACCTGGCCTATCTCCACGTATGGTTTCGCGTCAGGCGCGGGCGTCCTGTAGAATGTGCCTACCATGGGCGCCTTTATCGGCGTCAGCTTTGATTCCGGCTTCTGCTCAGCCGGTTTCTGATCTGTCTTTATCGCCTGGATTATCCTTGGCGCAGCCCTTTCCTCCGTAATGGTCTCAAAATTTCCGGAGGAGGCCTTTCTCAGGCGTATCTTGTTGCCCTCCCGCTCGATTTCAAGCTCGACAAGGTTATTCTCGTTCATCAGCGCTATCAGTTCCTTGATCTCTTTGGGGTTCATGGTAACTCCTTTTTATACCCTTCCCGCGTATTGTTTTGTCCTGGTGTCTATTTTTATCACATCGCCTTCATTTACGAACAGGGGTACGGATACGGTCAATCCGGTTTCTGTCTTCGCGGGCTTGTTTCCCGATTTTGACGTATCCCCTCTGATGCCCGGCTCGGTACTGATTATTTTCAATTCTATGAATATCGGCGGCTCAAGGGTAAGTATCTTGTCTTTAAATATGAGGGCTGTTACTTCCATGTTTTCTTTAAGGTAGTTCGCCACTTCTCCCACTTGTTCCTTGTGGAGGGGTATCTGGTCGTACGTATCGTGGTCCATGAATTCGAATACGTCCCCTGAGGCATACATGTATTGCAGGGTTTTCTTTTCTATGTCCGCCGTCTCTATCTTTTCGTTCCTGAACGTCCTTTCCAGCATGGCGCCGGTGCGTATGTTTTTTAACTTGGTGCGCACGAACGCGCTGCCTTTTCCGGGTTTGACGTTTTCGTAGCTTATGACGTAATATGCCTCGCCGTCTATCTCTATGCTTAGGCCGTTTTTTATGTCATTTATGCCTGCCTGCATTATTTATCGACTCCTCTCGTCAATACCTCGCAGCCTTTTTCCGTCACCATGACCACGTCTTCTATCCTCACGCCTCCCCATCCGGGTATGTATACCCCCGGTTCAATGGTCATTACCATGTTTTTCCGCAGAATTACTCTGCTTTTCGGGGAAATGCGGGGCTCTTCGTGGGTCTCTAATCCTATGCCATGGCCCAGGCTGTGGATAAAATATCTTCCAAGGCCTTTATCTGTTATGTGTTTTCTGGAGATGGCGTCTATGTCTTTTGAGACAACGCCCGGCCTTACCGCCGCGATGGCCTTCTTTTGCGCCTCCAGGACAATGCCGTAAATATGGGAAAACCGAGCATTTATTCTACCCAAAAAAACGGTCCTTGTCAAGTCGGAATTATACCCCTCGCGCCTGGTGCCCAGGTCCACCATCGCCATTTCATGGCGTCTTAATATCTCGGATGACGCTGAGGCGTGAGGCATTGAGCAGTGTTTCCCGAAAGCCACTATTATCTCGAAATCCGCGAGGTCAATCCCTTTTCTAAGGATATATTCTTTTACGCGGTTTTTTACCTCGATCTCCCTGATCCCGGGTTTCAATAAGGACAGGGCGTGCCTCATCGCGTCACATCCTGTCAGGCACGCCTTTTTTACGCGCTCTATCTCTCCCCGGTCCTTTACTGACCTGAGGTCTTCGATGGCCTGTCTCAACGGGAAAAGTGTCATGCCCCTGAGTTGTTTTTTTAAATTCGAGTAGTTTTCGTAGGAGATGCTGTCCGGCTCAAAGCCTATCCGTCTGGAACCGGTCTTGCCGCAGACGCCGCGCAAGGCCGCGTAAACGTCCATGTCTTTGATCACGGGCAGGGAGCGGCCCTTGAGAGATTTTTTGTATTCCTCGTCGTATAACGAGTCTGTCAGGAGAAAATCCTTTTTGCGCGAGACAAAAAGCAGGGCGCCTTCTCCTCTCGTGCCCGTCAGATATGAGATGTTCTGCCTTTTCTTTATGAGAAAGGCGTCCAGCGAGTTTTTTATCAAAACCCCTCTTAGCCTCTCGATTCTATCCATTTTTGTTTTTGGCGAGGCTTATGGCGGCCTCGAGGCCGTAAGTATAGCTATCTACGCCAAAGCCCGATATCTGGCCTTTCACGGCCGGGGCAATTAGAGACGTGTGTCTGAATTCCTCCCTCGCGTATATGTTCGAAAGGTGCACTTCTACCGCGGGAGTGCCGATGGCCAGCAGGGCGTCTCTTATGGCGACGCTCGTATGCGTGTAGGCGGCTGGGTTTATCAGGATGGCGCCGTATCCCGCCTTGGCGTCGCCTATCCTGTCGACTATCTCTCCCTCGTGATTCGACTGAAATATTTCTAGTTTCACGCCTTTCTTCTTGGCGATCCCTTTTAATCTTTTATTGATCTCGGTAATCGTTATTTTTCCGTAAATGTCCGGCTCTCTTTTTCCCAGCAGGTTTAAATTAGGGCCGTGGATAACAAGTATTTTTATCATGAGACCTCCTTATTGTTTATCTTTACCGGGTGTAAAAGGTGCAGGATTCCTCCTACAAGGCCGTTCAGCATGACGCCGCCCAGCCATAAAATAGACACGGCGAACGCCTTTTCCGGCCCTATGTGCCCTTTAAGAAAATACACGAAAGCCCCTTCTCTTACGCCCAGGCCGTTTAAAGAAGGCAGCATGCTCACGGTCCAGATCAGCGGTATCATGAGGCACATGCGCGTGAACTGTATATCCGCGCCCACGCTAAGCACAAAAAGATAAGAACTTACTATGGCCATTCCCTGCAGGAATATTGATAGGCAGAATGTCTTTGCCAGGAGCGCCGGCCTGTGCCTGTATAGGTTTATCGCGGAGTATAATCTTAAGAATTTTTCTTTCAGCGCCGCGGCCAATCCCTTTTTTTCGTCTTTTTCGACAGGGGGCTCGCGGTGCTCATGATTTTTGTTGAACAGTATCAGGGCGCCCGCGGCGGACATTATGGCTATCGCAGGGATCAGCCATTGTATGGAGCTGTTTTTAAAAT
>JBAZOA010000050.1:0-8796 GCA_041648935.1 Candidatus Omnitrophota bacterium
CACCGGGACCAGCGCCGCCGCGGCAAGCGCGGAGGAAATCACCACGAACGGGGTGACCCTGAATATCCACGAGGCGGTCCCGGAGATCACTTCATCCTTGGAAAACAGCTTCGCTAAATTATAATACGGCTGAAAAACGCCCTGCCCCCTGCGCAGCCTGATATTATTCTTTATCTTTGAGATCAATCCGCTTAAGATCGGGGCCGCCGCGATGAAAAAAATTAATTGCATGATGATTATGGTTATTTTCGTCATTTTAAAATTTACGCATGAACATTATCAATAACAACAGTGTGATGAAAATATATCCCAGATACAGATGGATACTCCCCGGCTGGATCCTTTTCATTGACCCGGCCAATCTGAAGACCAGCGCGATCAGGGGATCGTAAATATATTTTTTGAACACGGGCGTCGTGTGCGTCTCGTAAGTAAAGGACTTGACGTGATAAAATGACGCCCTGATCTTCCGCGTCCTTCGGTATGGCATGAGAAAAAAACTAAAGGCCACGCGGAACGGCTTTGAAAAAGCGGTCGCGGTGTATTCATTGCGCGAATCCAATTTGTAGTAACCGCAATCCCAGGTCTTGTAAATCGTCTTTTTATTTCCGCCAAACAGGCTGTACGCGGCAAGGCCCGCGATCCCCGCCAGGACCAGCGTCAGCGCCAGTAAAGGCGTGGATAGATAGATACCATTGCCGGCCTCCGGGTTCAGGGTAAAATTATTAAAAGAAAAATCCATGGCGCCGGCGTCAAAACCCGTGATGCCCCCCGCGACCCTCGCAAGTAATTTTACGACCTTGACGGCGGCCAATCCGAAAACAACGGTCAAAGACGACAAGAAAAACATGCCCGCCTTCATGGAAAGAGAGACTTCCCCGGCGTCTCTGGCGTGATGACTCCTGGGCTCGGCCAGGAATATCATGCCGAAGGCCTTGACAAAACAGGCGGCCGCCAGGCCGCTCGTCAGGGCCAATAAGCCGGCGCAGATCCCCAGAAAAAGCTTCATCCCTCCCGTTACCGTTACATTAAAGGCCCCGAGAAAAAACGCCTGTAAAGTCAGCCATTCGCTCACGAACCCATTCAGGGGCGGCAGGGCGGAAATCGCCATGGCGCCCAGTAAAAAACATACCGATGTCTGCGGCATCTTTTTGATCAGGCCTCCCATCTTCTCGATGTCGCGCGTCCCCGTGGCCTTGTATACGCCGCCGGCGCATAAAAACAAAAGCCCCTTGAAAATCGCGTGATTGACCAGATGATACAAACCGGCTATCAATGAAAATACCGCTAAATAAGGCATGCCCACGCTGATAAAAAACATCGCCAGCCCTACCCCCAGCAAAATAATCCCGATATTTTCAACGCTGTGATACGCGAGGAGTCTTTTGATATCATGCTCCATGAGCGCGTAGATGACTCCCGCGAGGCAGGAGATCACGGCTAAGACCAGGATCAATACGCCCCACCAATAAGAATCCACCCCCAGGATGAACAGCACGAACCGGATTATCCCGTATATCGCGGTCTTGATCATCACGCCTGACATTATGCTTGAGATATGGCTTGGCGCCTGCGGATGGGCATAAGGCAGCCATATGTGCAAAGGCACGATCCCGGCCTTGGTTCCGAATCCCGCCAAGAGCAGTAAAAATACGATATCTTTGGTCCTGGACGGCATTGTCTGACAGGCGTTCTTCATGACAAAGAAATCAAATGAATCCGCGTGTTTACGCATCATCATGAACGCGGCTATCAGAAAGGCCGTGCCGACATGCGTCATTACTATATAAATCATCCCCGCCTGGATGGATTTCTCATGCCCCGTATCGAACACCACCAGAAAATACGAGACCAGAGACATGATCTCCCAGAATACAAGAAAGACCAGGACATTGTTTACGGTAACGACCAAGGCCATGGATAATACAAAAGCGATCAATAAAAACCACGCGAGCCTTATCCTGGCCGGCGAGTATACCCCCTTCAGGTAGCCGATAGAATAGACCGCCGCGGGCAGCGTAATAATAAAAATAACGAAAAGAAAAAACAGCGAAAGGGGATCGGACAGAAACACCCGCTGTTGGAAAAGATTCACCATTTAGACCGGACACCCTCCATAAAAAGAAAAACCTTCATTAGTTACAGCTTAACCTAACAAAGGTTTCTCGTTATCTTAGATCCAGACCCACCTTAAAACTCGGAACTGGATTATTATTTTATCACTTCCCCCGTTAAAATCAAGAAAATTCAAAAATAGCCGCTACCCGCGGGGAAAGACTATATTGAAGGTCGCGCCTTCGTTGACACGGCTGTCTACGGTCACGCTGGCATTATGGGTCTTTATAATATTATAGGATATGGCCAGCCCCAGGCCTGTCCCCTCTCCCAGGGTCTTCGTGCTGAAGAAAGGAGTGAATAGATTCGCCATATTCTCTTTAGGGATGCCTATGCCGTTATCCGAAAAGGACAAAACCACGCTTTTATTTTCCGGTCCTTGCCGCGTCTTTATGGTAATTACGCCGCCGTCTTTCCCGAATCTCTTCGCGATAGCCCACTTGGCGTTGGAAAATAAATTAAGGATGACCTGCTCCAACAGTTGAGGCTCGCCGTTGATATCGGCCAAATCCGGCTGAAGGTCTAATTCTATGCTGATATTAGAAAGTTTCATCTCGGCTGAAATTATATCCAATACCGTTACGATAACCGTATTGAGGCTGATGGATTGGGTCTCTTCCGCCGAGGAACGGGACACGTGAAGAAGGGCCTGTATTATCTTCTTGCACCGCAAGGACGATTTTTCTATGATGTCTAAAAGCTCCTGGAATTCCACCATCTCAAACTCTTTTTTATCCTGCGCCTTTGCCTTCAGTTTAATCAGCTGGACATTATTTAAAACACCTGTCAGGGGATTATTAAGCTCATGAGCTACCCCTCCGGCCAACTGGCCTACCGCGGCCATCTTGGAATTTTGCACGAGCATGACCTGAGCGCTTTTCAGCTGCTCATAAGCGTCTTTAAGTTTTTTTTCGGTTTTTTCATGTTCGGATATCTCCATGTTAAGCGCGTCTTTCTGAACAAAAAATTCATGAATCAGGTTGGACAGACTGCCGAATTCCGACCTGTGCCTCCGGACCTTATCCAGATAAGAGGGGTCTTTCTTTTCCAATGCCTCCGACATGGCCCTTAACGGCCCGCTGATCCACTTTGTTATAGAAAAGAAAAGGACTATTATGATGCCTGTTAAGAAAAAAATGAATATCATGGAGGACCGGGCCGAGGTCTCTTTGAAATTCGCTATATTTTTGGATTCCGCCGAGATAACCAGGCGCGCTAACGGCTTATCATCCGAATCGTTTAATATTTTTAAAAAAACTATTTCGGTCTTATCCGGGACAATGACGCTGGAACCGGTTTCTTTTAAAATATCGCCGACCTCTATGGCGGTTTCCGTAAGTTCCGAGATATTTTTAACATAAGCGTCGTTCCATAACCGCCCGCAGAAAAAATATCCCTCGGCAGGAGCCTTCCTTTCGCTGTCAACGGTAGGCTGGATAAAATGACCGCGGATCTCCATCAAACCCGCGGGCGTATAAGTGAAAAAATGACAGTGAGGATTGTTCATGAACAACGCCCCGAGATCCCCCCTGGCGATAATGACCGGGATTTCTTTGAGCCCCGGCTCATCTATTTTATCGGCATAATGGACTAAAGAATTACTTGTATTGTAAACCCAGGCCGCGTCGGCTTCATAAGTAACAAGCGAGATGTCTATATTCTGCTCAGCCCATTCCGGATCTCCCGTTGTGACAAAATCCACCATTTCGTCCCACATGGTATAATCATACGCCAAGGTCTCGAGAGACTGGCTCCTTAACTTTAAGATCTTGTCAAAGGTATTCTCTTTATTTTTATGCTCTTCCTCCAGAAGCACTAATAACCTGTCATGCTCCAGCTTCCTCTGCGTGATAAACGCGCACATGAACGCGAACATTAAAAAGAATACCAATAAAGTAAGTTTTGTGGATATTTTCATTTAAGACACCCGCCATGGATACGCCGGACGGATTAAAAACTTATGGTGGTGCTAAGCTCGATCTGATAAGCGTTGTTAGCTTCGCCGTCACCCCGGACAATCGGCGTGAAAAGACTGCCGGCGTCGTCTCTCGCTTCCTTATAATATTTCCCCGGAAAAAAATAACCGCCCGACAAATCCACTAAAACATTGTCGTTTACCGCGTAACTCCAGCAGACATCTATCTCGTCGCCTAAATCCCTGGAAAGCTCTTTGGTGCCGCCGTCATACATGCCTACCCCTTTTTCCGCGGACCTCAAATGCCACCAATCAAACGTGAATAAAAGCCTTTCCGAGAAATTATAATCAAAACCCAATGCCGAAAGAAGCAGATTTTCCGGCAGAAAAGGATCGGAAAAAGTACCCGGCCGGGGAACGCCGTAATTAAGGCCGTTGCCGTTGCCCATGGCCACCATGGGCATATTTTCAAAACCCGGATAGTGCGAATCCGCGACGGTAGAGTTAAATGGGGAATAATTGCTGAAGGCCCTGTTCTTTCCGCTGGTTAAAACAATGTCCCCGTTGCCCGCCAAATCCTGAGGGACCTTGTTGCCGGAGGCATAAAGAAGGCTCGAGCGCGGGCTGAATTTAGCGAAGTCATATTTTAAATCCATGTAGACGGCGTAACCGGCGTGTTCGACGTCTTTATAAGATTCGTCGCCGCTTTTCGCCTTTCCAAAGTTACGCGCCGCCTCGAGACCAAAAGAAAACCTGTCCAATTTGGCCTCCCAGGAAGCGCCGAGGGTCCCCAGGATGTCTTTTCTGGTAGGCGCGGAAAAATACGAGGAACGCTTCGCGTTTGTGTCATCTATCAAGATGCCTATGTACGGCTGCAGGGCAGCGTCTTTTTTAAACGGCATGACGGCGTCCAAAGCGAAAAAATTGGCCTTGGCGCGCTCATAATTGATCCCCTGCTGCTTATCCTGATCCGGCCGCGGCCCAAGATAACTTTTATTTACAAAATCCGGACGGCAGTAATAAAATCTCCATTGAAAACCGCCTCTTTCGCCATAAAGACTGGCCCCGTAATTTTCATATGCCCCTCCCAGGCCCAGGCCATGCCCCACTTCATGGGCGTATAATCCGCTTTTAACCCTCGCGGCAGAAGACGCGATCGGGAAATCCGCCCAAAATTCCTCAACCTGAGGCAATAAATCCTCATCGCGATACCTCTCTACCCTCGCGGTAGAGGTGCTTAACGTATTATGAATGAACAACGGCGCGCTATAATCGTACGGGCCGTTTCTCTCCAGCCTCAGATAAAATTCAGGCCCCGCCTCCGCGTTGGACTTGAAATCGAAATCCAGCCCATAATCAACTCCCAGATAGGAATTGCTGTCATCGCTATTATTGGTATCCAGGGTGACGTTATTCTTCAGCATGACCGCGTCCGCCCTGAAATAAGACGTCATGGTCAGCGTGTAATCCCCGCTATCCTTGAGCTTCACCTCCGCGAATCCCGTTCTTGGTCCGCAAAACAGCGCTGCCATGAAAATAAACATAATAAAAATCCCAGCCTCAAAATATCTCATCATCTTCTTTTTCATAAAATTATGCCGAATATTTTTATTAATTATACCACACAAAAAGAATATTTCAATATCCTAGCATAACGCTTCTTCCGCCTTGGGATCCCGGATCCAGTCAGGCTGCCTCAAATGAACAAAACAAAATGACTCATGATTATATATGCTCAGGATCTGCCTGCAACCCGGGAACTTGCATCTTCTCCCGCCGGACGAAGTCTTTATTTTCTTCATAACCACCCCCTTTTTTTTTGATTAAAAACGCCGGATAAACCCTTCAAGACATAAAAAACCGCAAAGGTTAGTTGTCTTCCTTTGCGGCTCAAGATTTTCTAATCTTTTATATGTCTATGGTATCTTTATTATACCCCTTTCCGGGCCTCTGTCAAACATAATCGCCAAACTAAGCAGGTATTTATTTTAAATATGGGTCACCATAACCTGCGCTGAAGGTAGACCATGAGGCCGCCGACAACTACCTGACCCCACGCGAACCACGTGAGGGCCTTGATGGACAGCCGGGCAGCTAACGCCCCCAACTTTTTTTTCGCGGCCGCTAGGGCCCAGAAAAAAAGAACGAGCAGGCCGGCGATACCTCCAAAAAACACGATAGTCTGCGCTGTCCCGGATAAGGCCTGAGACAATCTGGAGAGCAGGCCCCACGCAAAAAAACAAATAAGCAGGACGTTCAATTTCACTATACGGAATCCGGAGCGTACAAGCTTCGCGCGGGCCTTGTCCGGCTTGACAAGAAAAATCAGGCCGGTAATAACCAGATACCATCCTACGATGATCACAAAGACCGCGGTCTTGCCGAAAATGAAATTAGCCAGCTTAAAAGAAAAATTCTTTATATAGAAAATAAAGCACCCCCTGTGTTATTTTTTTAAAATCCTGTCGAATATGCCGCCCATGATATTTTCCGGGGAAGACCTTTCTTCGGAATCCGGCTGTTGGATATTCTCCCCCGCCCCGCCTTCTGTCTCTGTCTTGAAAAGGCGGTCTTTTATCTGGCTCACCAGAAGCCTTTTAGCGATGTATTCGGCGTCCACGATTACTTTAAAGTCAGCGGCCTTGCCGGCGATTTTAAGCGGGATGTAGATTTTTTTGTCATCATTCAATAGATACCGTAATTCCGGGATCTGGGCGGCCATGCCCGCTGAAAGCTCTTCCGGGATCAAAAATGAGCCCTCAACTGAATATGAACCGTCGAGACCCGCTTCCCCGGCGCCGTTAAACAGGAATTCATCGGCCCCGAAAACCACGTTTTTCGCCGCGGCGCGGCCGTTTTCAAACACGAGAGGCAATTTGATATCTGATATGGCGGTGTCTTTCTGTGTCAGTTTTTGCCTGTAACGTTCGGATAAACCCGCTTGGACTTTCTCGGCGAGGCCGGGTATTATTGAAATTTTATCCAAGACCGCGCGAAGTATGTTTATATTCCTGAGATTGGCCTGCGTGAGCGACATGTCCGCTTCTCCGGATAAGGCGGACATCATGGCTTCCGCGCTGAATCCCCGACCCCTCAATTTTATCCCGCCTGAGGCGAGGCCCTCGGCCTTCACGGGAGATTTATCCTGCGCGACGATATCCTGTATTTTTATATTTTGAGCTTCCGCGTCAATATTGTATTCCTGTCTGCCCAAATAATCGTCTATCGCGCCTGAGGCCTTGATTACCCCATCGCCGATTCCAAAAGAAGCCTTATTCAGGATGATTTTCCTCTCGGAGATAGACGCGCTTATCTCAGCGTCTTTTATCGGCAAAACTATCTGATTGAGCCGCAGGCCTCCGTCAGCCAGGTTGACCTCCGCGTTCAGGGCGATGAGCCCTTTAGGCCCGGCAATCAACTCCTTCAGCCTGATATCCACCTTTCCCTTGACGCCCTCGGGCAAGGTAACGCCCTTGGCCATGGGAAAGGCCGCGGGGATCTTTTCCAGGACGATATCCGAAAGCTCTGTCGCCCCCTTGAAATCTGTAATAGCCGCCTCGCCTGTCTTGAGGTCAATCCGGGCCATGCCCCCTATTTTTACGTTTTTTTTCGCGCTTAAAACCGCGGCCTCGGCTGTAAATGGGAACGCCCTGACAAGAGAGATGTCGTTCAGCGAAAAGCTCAGCTCAGAGATCTCAAGACGCAAAGGAGGATCGTAAGTATAGTCGATAAACGTCACGATGCCGTCACTGCCTTTTACCGAAGAGACAAGAAGCGCGGGCAGGGCGAACGGCGCCGCCGGGGATGATGAAGGCTTCCCGCTCTCCGGAGATACTGCCATGGTCGCCGCGTTCAGAGAACCGTCTTTCTTCCTGATTATGGTCACGCGCGGTGAATCGATCAGGATGCCGGGGACGTTGACCTCTTTTTTTAAAACATACCTCAGCGCGTCGATCTCCAGGGAAACCTTCTTAATATTGAGAAAATCGCTTTTTCCAAAAGCCGGGTCATCCGCGATTGCCAGGTTATCGATCTTCAGGCTGACACCCCTGGTCAGGGAGACGCCAAGGGCCGCCTTCTCAAAATCAACCTGACGGTTCAATGCCTTCCCCGCCTGGCTGATTATCTGCGGCTTATAACGGTTGATGTCGAATGTCTTGACAAAGATGAAGGCCGCCGCGGCCGCGGCCAGGACCAGGACAAAAAAAGATATGAGCGTTATTTTCAGGATCTTCATTCGCGCCTCCAAGACTTATTTATAACCCCATCCCCCTAGTTTTTCACCTGATAGAGATGCACGTCACTTTGCGGGAACGGGATAGTACAGCCGGCTTTTTCAAGAGCCAATTTGCCTCTTTCGACCGTGTCAAAATACACGGCCCAATAATCCGACGGTTTCACGTACGGACGGCAGACAAGATTGACACTGCTTTCCCCGAGTTCAGACACGGCGACGGTTGGTTTTGGGTCTTTAAAGATACGTGCGTCTTCCGCGCAGACCTTCTCCAGCGCCTCTTTCGCCTTTTTCATGTCATCCCCGTACGAAATGCCGAACACGAGGTCCACCCTTCTCTTTTGAAGGTCGGAAAAATTAGTGACGATATCGCCGGTGACCTTGGAATTCGGCACGATCATCCTGCGGTTATCCGGATGATCGATGATGGTATTGAACATCTGTATCTCCACTACTGTCCCCATCTTCCCCGCCGCCTCTATAAAATCCCCGACCTTAAAAGGCTTGAAAATAATAAGCATCACCCCTGCCG
>JBAZOA010000051.1:0-8378 GCA_041648935.1 Candidatus Omnitrophota bacterium
GGGGGGCGGGGTAATTCCCGGCACAGGGACGCCACGCCGGGAGAGCCAGGAGAAGAAAAAGAGATTCTCCTGGAATTGAAATTGATAGCTGACGTGGGGATAATAGGGTGCCCCAACGCCGGAAAGTCAAGCCTCATATCCAGGATCTCGAATGCCAGGCCGAAGATAGCGGATTACCCCTTTACCACGAAGACGCCCGTGTTGGGCGCGGCGCGGCTGAGCGGGGACAGGGGTTTCGTGGTATGCGACATCCCTGGTCTTATAGAAGGGGCTCATTCCGGCAAGGGCCTGGGGCATGATTTTTTAAGGCACATTGAAAGGACCAGGGTGCTTATCCATGTCATAGACATGGCGGCCGTGGACCAGAGGGATCCGGTGAGCGATTTCAGGTCCATAAATAATGAGCTGGGCATGCACAACAGGGAGCTTTTGAAAAGGCCTCAAGTGGTGGCGGCCAATAAGATGGACCTGCCTGAGGCGGCTGAGAACTTGAGGGTTTTTAGAAAAAAAATAAAGAAAGCGGTTTATCCGATATCGTGCGCCACGGGCAAAGGCGTGAAAGAACTGCTGGAAGCGGCCTATAAAAAAATATAATGTCATGGAACGCGTAAAATTAAAAAAAGCGAAGCGGATTGTGGTAAAGATAGGCACGAGTATCCTGGCTTCCGGGGGAACGGTCCTGGACGAGGGCTGGATAAAGGGCTTTGCCGGACAGGTCTCGGGACTCATGAAACAGCGCAGGGAGATAGTGATAGTTTCCTCAGGGGCCATAGGGGCCGGCATGGGGATCCTGGGGATGAAGATGAGACCGAAAGGTCTTCCTGAACAGCAGGCGTGCGCGGCGCTTGGGCAGGGTTATCTGATGAGGACATACGAAGAGGCGTTCAAGAAAAATGGGTTTCACGCCGCTCAGATACTTTTGACATGGGAAGACATAAGGGAGAGGCGCAGGTATCTGAACGCGGAGAACACGCTGACCACTCTCCTGAAAAAGAAGGCGGTGCCGGTGATAAACGAGAACGACACGGTTTCCGTGGACGAGATAAAGTTCGGCGACAACGACAAGCTCTCCGCGCTGGTCTCGACCCTTGTCTCGGCGGATCTATTGATAATGCTCACGGACGTGGACGGCCTGTTCATTGACGGCAAGAAGACAGTGGCCAGCGTGGTGAAAGACGTTAACTGCGGCATTGAAAAACTGGCGTGCGGCACAGACAAGGAGTACTCCCGCGGCGGCATGAAGACAAAACTGGACGCCGCGAAAATAGTCACGAGGTCAGGCATAGATTGCGTAATAGCGAACGGGAGAAAAAAAGACGTGCTCTTGAGGATCCTGGCGGGAGAGAAGGTGGGGACGTTTTTTCACGCCCGCGATAGCAGGATAACAGGCAGGGATTTTTACGAAAAGGCGCTGGTCAGTCTGACCAGATTAGGATAGAAGAAATGACGCTCGACAGCAAGATAACAGTTTTATTAAAATCGGCGAAGGACGCCTCAAGGGTCCTGGCCGGCGTTACGGCCAAGCGGAAGGACGCGGCCCTGGCCGCGATGGCGGCCGCGCTTTTAAAGGATTCAAGGTATATATTGTCCGAGAATTCGAAAGACGTCAGGGCCGCGGAGAAAAAGGGTATGAGGGGCGCGATGCTGGACCGTCTGACCCTCACGGAGAAACGCGTGAGAGAGATGTCCTCTTCATTGCGTGAGGTAAGCGCCTTAAAAGACCCCGTGGCCAGGGTGATCAGGCAATGGAAAAGGCCGAACGGGCTTATTATAAAGAAGGTCAGCGCGCCCATAGGGGTCATTGGGATCATATACGAGGCCAGGCCTGACGTTACAAGCGATTCAGCCGGTTTGTGCCTGAAGTCCGGAAACGCGTGTGTGCTGCGCGGCGGCAGTGAGGCCATAAATTCAAATATCGCCATACACGAGGTCATCACGAGGGACCTGCGCGGGTTCGGCATCCCGAAAGAGGCCATAAGCGTAATTGGCGTGACAGACAGGGCCGCCGTCAAATTTTTATTGGCGCAGGATAGTCTTGTGGATCTGATCATACCCAGGGGAGGGGAAGGCCTCATAAGGTACGTGGCCGGGAATTCCGCCATACCCGTTATAAAACATTACAAGGGCGTGTGCCACCTGTACGTGGATAAGTACGCGGACCTGTCAATGGCCGAGGAGATTGCCTTTAACGCCAAGGTCCAGCGGCCCGGGGTATGCAACGCGATAGAAAAGATGCTTGTGCATAAAGATGTGGCCCGCAGATTCCTGCCCGGGGCGGCCAGGGTATTGGACAACGCCGGGGTAGAATTGAGAGGGTGCGCGGAGACGCTCAGGATCCTGAAAGGGATAAAGAAGGCGGCTGAAAAGGACTGGTATGAGGAATATCTGGACCTGATACTCGCTGTCAAGGTAGTGAAGGACGTCGACCACGCGATCAGGCATATAAATAAATACGGCTCGCGCCATTCAGACGCGATAATTACCGGGAATAAAAAAATCGCTGAAAGGTTTTTAAGCGGGGTCGATTCCGCCTGCGTTTATCATAACGCGTCGACCAGGTTCACGGACGGCTATCAATTCGGCATGGGCGCTGAGATCGGCATAAGCACTGACAAGATACACGCGCGCGGTCCAATGGCGCTGGAGGAGCTCTGTACTTATAAATATGTGATCCTCGGCAGCGGCCAGGTCCGCACCTGAACAGGATGCGGTATATAGAGCTTGGCATAACCGGGTATTCAGAGGCATTCAGGCTGCAGCTTGAGATAGTTCAGGAAGTCGCGGCGGGTTTAAGCGAGGATACGCTGATTATCACGGAGCACAGGCCTGTCATAACGATAGGAAGACGCGGGTCTTGGTCCAATGTATTAAAAACAGGCGAGTTTTTATCCGCCAGAGGCGTGGAGATTTTAAGGGTTGACAGGGGCGGCGATGTCACTTATCACGGCCCGGGCCAGCTGATAGCGTATCCTATTTTTAAATTACGGCAAGGCGCCAGGGACCTGCATGGTTTTTTGAGATTTTTGGAAGAGGCGGGAATCCATTTTTTGGGTAAATACGGGGTCAAGGCTGAGAGGGTCCCGGGTTTCAGGGGCGTGTGGGTGAACGGCGCCAAGATAGGTTCCATAGGGATAGGCGTGAAAAAATGGGTAACGTATCATGGCGCCGCGATTAATATCAGCACGGATCTTACGTATTTTTCATTGATAAGGCCTTGCGGCATGGACCGCGTTCGGATGATTTCGCTGGAAGGGATATTGGGGGAGAAGATAGACATTGTCGACGCGAGACGCAGGCTCAGAGAGTCCTTTGAAGAGGTTTCCTCGCTGGCTCAAGAGGTCAGCGCGGTTTAACGAAAATTTCGAGAGTTCAAGGCGTATTTTAAGGGACCTTGGCGTCATGACCGTGTGCCAGAGCGCGAGATGTCCCAATATATACGATTGTTTTTCAAGGCGCAGGTGCACGTTTTTATTATTAGGGCCTTTTTGCACCAGGAGATGCGCGTTTTGCGCCGTTGAGAAGGCCAATGACGGGTTCAGACAGCCGGACAAAGAGGAGATATCCAGGATGGTCAGGGCGATAGGGGCCCTGGGCATCAGAGAAGCGGTAGTCACGTCAGTGACTAGGGATGACCTGGTCGATGGCGGCGCGGCCCATTTCGCGGAGGCCATAAGGCATTTGAGAGATTTTGACGCTGAAATAACCGTGGAAGTCCTTGTGCCGGATTTTCTGGGGAACGAAGATTCGATAAAAAAAGTTATTTTCGCCGAACCGGACGTGTTTTCTCATAACGTGGAAACCGTGCCGAGGCTTTACGATAAGGTAAGGCCTCGGGCCGATTATAAAAGGTCGATAGAGGTGCTCAGGGCAGCGAAGGGGTTGCGCGAGGGGGTTGTCGTGAAAAGCGGCCTTATGGTTGGTTTAGGGGAGACAAGGGAAGAGATATACAGGGTAATGGAGGACCTGAAGAGCGCCGGGTGCGACGCCATTACCATAGGACAATATCTGAAGCCTGATAAGGACTGCCTGGACGTGGAGGAATTCTTAGAGCCTGAGAATTTTGAAAGGTTCGCCCAAAAGGCCAAAGACATGGGTTTTAAAAAATATTCCTGCGGCCCGTTTGTCCGCAGTTCCTACGAGGAGGGGGTATGTCGGAATTAAAGCTGCCGGAGCTGGCGGAGGGCATCAATGAGGCGGTGGTCTCGTTTTGGCACTTCAAGGAAGGCGACAGCGTAAAAGAAGGTGATGAGGTCGTGGAGATGGCGACCGACAAGGCCGTCTTTAATATCCCGTCATCGTGTTCCGGGGTCTTGAAGAGGGCATTGGCGAAGGAAGGGGATACGGTCAAGGTCGGCCAGGCGCTGGCCGTCATAGAATAACGGAGGTTTTTATGAACGAGATACTGGATATGCTTGAAAAGGACGCGAGGATAACACCGGAGGAGATATCAAAGGTCTTGAAAAAGGACGTCAATTCGGTAAAAAAGGCCATAAAGAAATTTGAAAAAGAGGGCGTTATCGTTAAGTACAAGGCGGTGATCAACAGGGAGATGGTGAAGGATGAGGCGAAAAAGGTGCAGGCCCTGATAGAGGTAAGGGTGGCGCCTGAGAGGGGCGCGGGCTTTGACCACATAGCGGAGAGGATATACCGTTTTCCCGAAGTGATCAGCTGTTATCTTCTGTCAGGCACTTACGACCTTCTGCTGGTCGTGGAAGGCGGGGATATTCAGTCGGTCAGCAGTTTTATCTCGGAGCGCCTCGCCACTATAGATAACGTCAGGAGCACGGTCACGCATTTTATTTTAAAAAGATACAAGGCGGACGGCGATATATTAAAACTCATGGAGAAAAATAACCGCATCGCCATATCGCTTTGAGACGAGCCATGAATAAGAAAATACGTATATCCAAAAAAGTCGAAGAGATGCGGCCCTCTGGCATAAGGGAGTTTTTTGACCTGGTCATAGGTATGAGGGACGTTATCTCTCTGGGGGTCGGTGAGCCGGATTTCGTCACGCCCTGGAACATCTGCGAGTCAGTGATGTTCTCTCTGGAGAAAGGCTACACGTCATATACTTCTAATAAGGGGCTGTATGAGCTGAGGCTCGCCTTGTCCAGGCACATAAAGGGTAAATTTTCCGTGGGTTACGATCCTGACGACGATATCCTGATCACGACAGGCGTGAGCGAGGCGATAGATCTGGCGCTGAGGTCTATCGTGAATAAAGGCGACAAGGTCCTGATACCGAGTCCTTCGTATGTCGCTTACGAACCGGTCGCTTTTTTAGCGGGCGCGGTTCCCGTGATAGTGCGCACGGACGGATCCAATAATTTCAAGCTGACTCCGGACCTGATAAAGAAAAACTTAACGAGCGGGGCGAAGGCGATAGTCATCAACTATCCCTGCAATCCCACGGGTTCCACTTATACGAAGAAAGAATTATTGGAGCTTTCGAGGGTCTTTATCGATAACAATCTTATCGTCATAAGCGACGAGGCTTATGACGAGCTGACCTATGATTTTAATCACACGCCCATCGCGTCATTGCCGGGCATGAGGCGGAGGACTGTCTATCTCAATGGTTTTTCCAAGGCATACGCGATGACCGGCTGGAGGATAGGCTACGCGTGCGGCCCGAAAGAGATAATAGCCGGCATGACAAAGATCCATCAGTATACAATGCTGTGCGCCCCGATAATGGGCCAGATGGGCGCGATAGAGGCGCTGAAAGGGTCCGGCCGTTCGGTAATCGAGATGAGGCGCGAATACATGAGGCGCAGGGAATTTGTAGTAGATAAATTAAACGAGATGGGTCTCGAGTGCCACAGGCCTGACGGGGCGTTTTACGCCTTTCCGTCGATACGGAGCACGGGCATGGACTGCAGGGATTTCGCGAAGGACCTGTTGAAAAAAGAAAAGGTGGCCCTGGTGCCCGGGACCGCGTTCGGCATGGAGTGGAAGGATCGGGTGAGGATATCGTACGCGTCCAGCCTGGAAAATCTCAAAGAGGCGATGGAGCGCATAGGGCATTTTCTGAAGGCCGTTAATTAATAATGAGCGACACCAAAAACATCCTTTTGATGTACATCACGGAGAATTCCGGCCATCACAGGGCCAGCTGCGCCGTCGAGAACGCGCTGAGGTCCCTTTTGCCTTCTGTCAGGACCATGAACATCAATGGTTTCGCGTACACGAATCCCATTTTCGAGAAATTCATAAACAGGACTTACCTGAGCGTCATAAAGAATAAGCCCGAGGTGTGGGAATATCTTTATGATAACCCGAAGGTCCTCAGGAGCGTGCAGGGCCTGCGGGATGTGATCCACAGGTTTAATTCCAAGAAATTAAAGATATTGCTCGATGATTTCAAGCCGGATGCCGTTGTGTGCACCCAGGCGTTTCCGTGCGGCATGATAGCCGATTATAAAAAGAATTTCGGCCTGAGCCTGCCCATCTTCGGCGTCCTGACAGACCACGCGCCGCATTCTTATTGGTTTTTTGATGAGGTTGATTATTACGTGGTGCCTTCCGAGGCGAGCAGGAATCATTTTATCAGGAACGGTATAAGCGGGTCAAAGATACGCGTCTTCGGCATACCGATCAATCCGAGATTCAGCGTCAGGCATGACAAGCGGGAGATCCGCGGGAAGATAGGCCTGGATCCGGAAGTCCACACCGTGCTTATAATGGGCGGCAGTCAGGGTCTGGGGCCCATTGGTCATACCATGAGCGTATTGGAGCACATAAAAATCCCGTTTCAGATCATAGTGGTGTGCGGGGTGAACAAGTCCCTTGAAAGGGCCCTGCTCAGAAAGAAGGCCAGGTATAAGAAAAAGATGCTGGTTTTCGGCCTTGTAGAGAACGTGGATGAGCTCATGGAGGCGTCGGATGTCATAGTCACGAAACCCGGTGGGCTGACTACATCGGAGGCCCTGGCGAAAAATCTCCCCATGATCATAGTGCATCCGATACCGGGCCAGGAGGCGAAAAACACGGAGTTTCTTCTGCGGGAGGGCGTTGCCGTGAAGGCGGAGGACAGCGAGGACATAGGGGCGCTCATCAAGGAATTATTTTCGAATAACATTAAATTGGAAGAGATGCGCGACAAGGCCGATTCGATAAAAAAACCCAACTCGGCCATTGAGATAGCCGAAATCGTATTAAAAAACTGTTAGATTAAAAATGTTTTTTTATATTTTATACAGAATGGGATATCTTCTGGCGAATGCCCTGCCTCTGAGGGCGACTTATTTCATAGCGGAAAGGATTTCCGACGCGCAGTATTTTTTATTCAGGAGAGACAGGGACGCGGTGGCGGAAAACCTCAGCGTGGTGCTTAAAAGGGACATCAAGGACTGCAGGGCCCTGGCGCGCAAGGTTTTCAGGAATTTCGGGTTGTACCTGGTGGATTTTTTCAGGATGGGGCATCTGGATAAGGATGCCGTAGACAGCAGGGTAAAGGTCATAAATACCGAGTACGTCGATAAGGCGCTGGGGGAAAATAAGGGCGTCATAGCCCTTACCTGCCACATAGGCAACTGGGAGATGGGCGGGGTCGTCATAGCCCTCCTGGGCTACAATATCAGCGCGGTCGCGCTGAACCACAAGCATAAAAAGATAAATGATTTTTTTATACGCCAGCGCGAGGAAAAAGGCCTCAAGGTCATTCCCGTGAATTCCATGATGAGGAAGTGCGTATCGGTCCTCCTGAAAAAAGGCGTGCTTGCCCTGGTTGGCGACAGGGATTTTACGAATACGGGAGAATTGGTGGAATTTTTCGGAAGGCCCACCAGCCTGCCCAAAGGGCCGGCCATGCTGGCCTTAAAGACAGGCTCGCCCGTGGTGCCCGGATTTTTCCTTAGAGACGGCAGATATTCTTACAAGCTCATATTCGATAAGCCCGTTGAGGTAAGGCAAAGGCCGGGTCTCACGGAAGACGAGGTGATAAAAGAGGCGACCGGGGAATTCGCGGCTATCATGGAAAAATACATAAAGATGTATCCTGATCAATGGCTCATATTCAGAAAATTCTGGGAGACGCCGGTTGACGCGTTCGTATTATGAGTGAAAACGGACTAAGCGCTTTTGTGGTAATACCCACCTATAATGAGGCCAAGACCATAGGCAGGATCGTGGCCGCGCTGAACGAGAGGCGATTCAGGGTCATCGTGGTGGATGACGGCTCGCGGGACCGCACCATCATAGACGCCAATAAGTACGGCGCGGAACTTATAATCCATACCAGGAACGAAGGCAAGGGCCGCTGCGTAAGGGACGGCCTGGAGCACGCGTTTGAGAATGGCTGCGACGTGGTGATCACCCTGGACGGAGACGGCCAGCACAACCTTGACGATATAGATAAATTCATGCGGGAACAC
>JBAZOA010000052.1:0-8352 GCA_041648935.1 Candidatus Omnitrophota bacterium
GGCGTTCGGTCTCCTGGAGCTGTCAGGCCTTAATTTCATAGGCAACGTTGAGGGCAGGGATATATTTATGGGGGATTGTGACGTGATCGTTTGCGACGGCCTTGTAGGAAACGTCGCGCTAAAGGTCTCTGAGAGCATGGCGCATGCCTTAAGCGAGATGCTGAAGAGGGGGCTTAAGAGCTCTCTTTTCTCCAGGGTGGGCGGATTATTGGCGCGGCACGCGCTGATCTCACTCAAGAAAAAAATGGATTCCGCGGAATACGGCGGCGCCCCTCTTTTGGGCATAGACGGCGTATGCATAATAGGGCACGGATCCTCCAGCGCCAAGGCTATAAAGAACGCGATACGGGTCGCCGGCGAGGAAGTGGTCAAGAACGTAAATCAGCACATACTGGAAACCATAAAATAAGAAAGAAGGTTAATGATGGAAAGAGCTGGTATCGTGGGTTTAGGATGTTATTTGCCGGAGAAACGCGTCACCAACATGGATTTGGAGAAAATGGTGGAGACGTCCGACGAGTGGATAATGACCCGCACCGGCATAAAGGAGAGAAGGATCGCGCCCAAAGACGTGTTCACGAGCGACTTGGGTACGGAGGCGGCCAGGCTTGCTATCAAGGACGCGGGGTTGAGGCCGGAAGATATAGACCTCATAATCACGGCTACGGTAACCGGTGACATGGCCTTTCCGGCGGCCGCATGCATCATACAGAATAAGCTTGGCGCCGTTAACGCGGCGGCCTTTGATATAAACGCGGCGTGTTCGGGTTTTGTGGTCGGCGTAGTCAACGCGAAGCATTTTGTAGATACCGGGCTGTATAAAAATGTCCTGGTGATAGGCGCTGAGAAATTGACCAGCGTTGTTGACTGGACAGACCGTTCCACCTGCGTATTGTTCGGCGACGGCGCGGGCGCGTGCGTGATCACGAAGACAAAACAGAAGAGGATCATGTCTTATTTTATAGGGTGCGACGGCGCGGGCGCCGAGCTCCTGAAGCTCCCGGCGGGCGGCTCAAGGATGCCGGCCACGGAAGAGACAGTAAAGAATAAACTGCATTTTTTAAAGATGGAAGGTAATGAGGTGTTTAAGCTGGCGGTAAAGGGGATGGCGAACGCGGCCAACAAGGCGGTCACCAGCGCGGGTCTTTTATGCGAGGATATAGATCTCTTGATACCTCACCAGGCGAATATCAGGATAATGATGGCGGTGGCGAAAAAGATAGGCCTGCCGGAGGAAAAGATTTTCATGAACATAGAGAAATACGGCAACATGTCGGCCGCGTCCACCGCTGTGGCGCTCGTCGAGGCCAGCCAGGAAGGCCGCGTGAAGAAGGGTGATGACGTGGTCTTGGTCGCGTTTGGCGCGGGGCTTACTTATGGCGCGGTGGTAATTAAATGGTAATCCAGCTGAAAAAGGATTTATAATGAGCATATGTTATATTTTTCCCGGCCAGGGTTCTCAGTGCGTGGGCATGGGCAGGGATCTGTACGATAATTCGCCCGAGGCAAAAAAGATATTTGACGAGGCGGAAGATATCCTGCCGGGAGTAGGCGTTAAGAAGCTTTGTTTCGAAGGGCCTATAGAGGAATTGACGCTGACGGCGAATAGCCAGGTCTGCATACTTGTGGTTAGCATGGCGGCGTTAAAGGCGTTAGAGGCCGCCAGGCTGCAGGGTGACAAGTTGACAAGACCTGTGGCGTGCGCGGGATTGAGCCTGGGAGAGCTGACCGCGCTCACGGCGGCTGGGGTGATGGGGTTCGCGGACGCGGTAAGGCTGGTCAGGCGGCGCGGCGAACTCATGGAAGAGGCCTCTTCAAAAAACCCCGGAGGCATGGCGTCTATTTTAGGGATTTCCCTGGAAGACCTGCGAAATGTCTGCCAGGAGACCGGCGCTGAAATAGCTAATTTAAATTGTCCGGGACAGATAGTCATATCGGGTTCCAGGGAATCAGTGGCGCGCTCCATGGAACTCGCGGTTAAAAAAGGCGCCAGGAAAGCCATATTGTTGAACGTGAGCGGTCCATTTCATTCGCGCCTGATGAAAGGGGCGGCGGAGTCGTTCAGGGCGGAGCTTGACAAGACAAGGTTTTCAAATCCCGCGATACCCGTGATAACCAACGTCACGGCGGATTATGAAAAGACAGAGGCGGAGATAAAAGAAAATCTCGTCAGGCAGTTATACAGCCCTGTAAGGTGGGAAGATTGCGTCAGGCGCATGGCGGTTGACGGCTGCGGCGCGTTTTTTGAAATAGGGCCGGGCGCGGTATTAAAAGGTTTATCAAGGCGCATAAATCCGGATTTAAAAGTTTATAATATAGAGAAGATGAAGGAGGTAACCGCATGTGTGAATTGTCATTGAAGGGAAAGATAGCCCTCATAACGGGCGGGGCAAGGGGCATCGGCAGGGAGATAGCGTTTACGCTCGCGAGGGAAGGCGCGGATATAGCCATATGCGATGTCAATCTCGAAGAAGCAGAAAAAACAGGCAGGGAGATAGCGACGCTGGGCAGGCAATATCTCGCCTTCAAGGCGGACGTCACTGATTCAAATCAGGTCCAGGAGATGATAGATAAAATTCTTGACAAATTCTCCAAAATAGATATACTTATTAACAATGCCGGCATAACCAGGGACAATCTTTTACTGAGGATGTCGGAAGACGAGTGGGATAAGGTCATAGCGGTAAATTTAAAGGGGACCTTTATATGCACCAAGCTCGTTTCGAAGGTGATGCTGAAACAGCGGTCAGGCAGGATAATAAGCCTGGCGTCGATCATTGGGATAATGGGTAATTTTGGGCAGGCGAATTACGCGGCATCCAAGGCCGGGATAATAGGCCTTACAAAAAGCGCGGCAAAAGAACTCGCCTCTCGCAATATCTGCGTGAATGCCATAGCGCCCGGCTTCATAAGGACGGACATGACAGCCAAGCTGCCGGAAGAGGTCCAGAAGAAGATGCTCTCCGTCATACCTTTGGCCAGGTTCGGAGAAGCGAGCGACGTGGCAAATTTGGCATTATTTCTTTCGAGCGAAAGCTCTTCATATATAACAGGCCAGGTAATTCAGGTTTGCGGCGGTATGCTGATGTAGTTAAAAAAATAACAAGGAGGATCGTATATGGCAGTTGCTGAAAAAGTAAAATCTATAATAGCAGAACAGCTGGGAGTGAAGTCCGAGGAAGTGACACCGGAGGCATCGTTCATCGATGACCTTGGCGCCGATTCTCTTGATACCGTTGAGCTCGTGATGGCGCTTGAGGAGGAATTCGGCATAGAGATCCCGGATGAGGACGCCGAAAAGATAACCACCGTAGGCGACGCTGTCAAATACATAGAAGAAAAATCAGGGAAGTAGGCATATTATTAATACATACGGGGTTAGGGGAGTCGTGGACTTTGAATGGAAGACCGCTTCCCTGACCCTTTCTTTTTGAATGGAGATGCTATGAGGCGAAGAGTTGTTGTTACCGGTTTGGGCGTAGTGACCCCCATAGGGAACAATAAAGAGGATTTTTGGGCCTCGCTTGTAAAAGGCAAGAGCGGCATAGGCCCTTTGACTTCTTTTGATTGTTCGGCTTATGATTCCCGCATAGCCGGAGAGGTCAAGGATTTCACGCCGCATCCTTTTATACCGAAGAAAGAACTGCGCCGCATGGAGAAATTCGTGCAATTCGCGGTCAACGCGGCCAAAGAGGCGGTCGATGACTCAGGCATAGATATATCAAAGGAAGACCCTTTCAGGGTCGGGGTCCTGGTAGGTTCAGGCATAGGCAGTTTGGGTATAATAGAAGAACAGCATAAGGTAGTTCTTGAAAAAGGGCCTTCCAGGCTGACGCCTTTTCTGATCCCCATGCTTATAGTGAACATGGCGTCAGGCCACATATCGATATTATTCAGCATTAAAGGGCCTAATTCGTGCACCACCACGGCGTGCGCGTCCGGTTCTCAGGCGATAGGCGATGCCTTTAGAATGATTCAATACGGGGACGCGGACATGATGATAACGGGCGGCACCGAGAGCTGCGTGACAACGCTCGGCATAGGCGGTTTTTGCGCGCTTAAAGCCCTTTCCACCAGAAACGACGCGCCTGAGAGGGCCTCGAGGCCCTTTGACAGGGAACGCGACGGTTTTGTGATGGCGGAGGGTTCCGGTATAGTTGTTTTAGAAGAGTATGAGCACGCGAAGAAGAGAAACGCCAGGATTTACGGGGAACTCGTGGGCTATGGCATGACCGGAGACGGTTATCACATGACGGCCCCTGACCCTTCGGGTGAGAGCGCGGCCAGGTGCATGGTGAACGCGATGAAAGACGCCGGCGTGAAGCCGGAAGAGGTAACATACATAAACGCGCACGGCACATCCACCGCGCTTAACGACAAGGTGGAAACCCTGGCCATAAAGAAGGCGCTCGGGGAGCGCGCTAAAAAGGTCGCTGTTTCCTCGACAAAGTCCATGACAGGGCATTTATTGGGGGCGGCTGGCGGGGTTGAGTTTGCCGTCTGCTGTCTTTCCATAGAAAAAGGCGTTATCCATCCTACCATGAACTACGAAAACCCGGATCCTGACTGCGACCTTGATTATGTGCCCAATGAGGCGCGGGACGCCAAGGTCAACGTATGCCTTTCTAATTCTCTCGGTTTCGGCGGCCACAACGCCACGCTCTGCGTTAGAAAACTCTAGTTTTAATACTTTCCCATCAGTCATTATAATCTGACTTTATTTCAGTTGTCTCGCGGTTGAAATCCCATTATATTGGTTTATGTGGTCATGCTCGAAAGGGAAAAATTTTTAATCCTGCCCAGGAGATTCGTCTCTCTGAGTTTTTTAGAGCTCCCGTCCGTAAATGACGGCGAAATACGGGGCATGCTGGAGTGTCAGGTGGCCGGGATGATACTTTGCCAGAGACAGGACATAGTCATGGGCTACAGGCATGTCGGTTTTTTCAGAAAGGGGTATTCGCACGTCATGCTGGCCGTGGCCACCAGGAACCTCGTGGAGGAAATAGCCGGGGGGAGGGGGGAGGGCGTAAAGGCGGTACTGCTTGAGACAGAGCTTTGGTATCTGTATCTGGTGACAAGGCGTCTTTTGAGCCCTGATAAAAAAATACTGGCGATAGACGTTAATGACGGACAGGCGGAGCTTCTGATAATAGACAGGATGAGGCCGATATTTTCGATGAGTCTCAGGAGGGAAGATTTGTTTTTAAAAGGGCCGGGGTATTCGTTTGACATGGCCGCGGAGAGAAATAATTTGGACGAGGTAATCATCACATACAGGGGGGAGATAGACATGGCCGGGTTCAGGGCCGTTTTAAAGGATTATTCTGGCGCGCCGCTGAACTTTCATGAACGGCGCGAGGATATCCTGTCAGGAGAGAAGAGGAGCGGTTTTGAGCCGGCCATCAACCTGTTAAAACAGGACACTGTAGAGGAAGAGGCGGTAAGTAGAAAAGATTTACTTGTCACCTTTATCCTTTTATCAGGCATAGCGCTCATTTCCACGGCTATTTTTATCTTCTAACAAGTTGACACACGAGTAATACTCCTTTTGACAACTAAGCCGTAACTATATATCACTTGACGAAATACAAATTATAATGTATACTTACTCTCTATATAGAGAGTAAGCTATCGCTATCTATATAGACAGCTCTAAGTTGACAAAAGGAGTATTACTCCTTTTGTCAACTTAGAGAGGCGGAAAAGGAAAAGAGGGCGCAGTGGGAAATGTTTATTTAATAAAAGATCTGGCGCGGTTGAGCGGACAGACTGTTTATACCGTAAAGTATTATTTGAATCTTGGTCTCATAAAAGAGGTCGGCAGGAGCCCGGAAACGAATTTCAGGTATTTTGACGATACAACGCTCGAGCGCTTGAATAATATAAGGCGTCTGCGCAAGGAGCACAAGTCCCTTGCGGAAATAAAGGATCTATTGGGGTCAGAGCATGTCCTATTATAAGTTATTGAGTCTTAATAAGGAGCCGTTCTCAACAAGCCCGGACCCGTATTTTTTCTATCCGTCGCTTTCTCACAAGCAGGCGATACAAAGGCTGGAAATAACAGTCCGTCTGAAAAGGGGCCTGAGCGTCATATTGGGCGATGTCGGCATAGGCAAGACGACCCTGGCGAGGTCGTTCATGCAGGAGCTGGCGGGCGACAACGCCATCATCTCGCATCTTATATTGGATCCCACGTATGATTCTGAATTCCAGTTCGCGGTGCATCTCGCGAAATTATTTTCAATAAAGGCCTCATACAGGTCCACCCTGGATTACAAGGAGGCGATAGAGAGGTTTTTGTTCAAGAAGTGCGTGGAGGGGGAGAATATAGTGGTGCTCGTGATAGATGAGGGTCAGAATCTGACGCCGTCCTCCCTGGAGATACTGCGCACGCTCCTGAATTACGAGACAAATGAATACAAGCTGCTGCAGCTCGTGATAATGGGACAGATGGAGCTATTGCCTAAATTGCAGAGGATCAAGAATTTTTCAGACAGGATTGCGCTAAAATACATACTCAACCCCCTGGACCTTTCGGAGACCAGGTCGATGATAGAATTTCGCCTGGCTCAGGCGGGCCTCGATTCAGGCAAGGGTATATTTACCGAGAAGGCGATCCAGCTGGTGCATAATTACACCCAGGGATATCCGCGAAAGATCGCGGCCCTGTGCCATAACATACTCGAGGAGCTGGTGATGAAAGAGAGGCGCATAGTGGAGGAGGACATAGCGATAGAGGTTATAGAAAAGGATAGAAAGGTAGGGTTGAATTGATGGAAGGCATTACCCCGGAAGGCAAGCTTTTGGATCTTATAAAAAAAGACCAGGTGAGAAAAAAACTCAGCAGGGAATTAAGGATATTCACGAAGATAAATATCGCGCTGGGTATTATCATAGCCGCGCTCGGGGTGGTATTTTTATTGGACATATTTGTTTTCAAGAAAAAGGCCCCTGGTGTCCCGTTGGAGGCAAAGGTCGTGATCCCGGATGAGCCGCAGACGCCGATCGCCGCGGCCGAGACGGAGCCTGAAAAAACGCGAGAGTTTTCCGGCGAGGAGACCTCCGAAAAGGAGAGGGCCGTAATTCTAAGCGAGATAAAGGCGAATCTGAATCTCCTGGGTATCATCACGGGAGACAACAGCCAGGCGATAATAGAGGACAAGGCGCTGAAAAAGACATTCTTCCTTTATAAGGGGGACAGGATGGGGACATTGAAGGTCGGTGAGATACGGGATAATATGGTAATATTGGATCTTGACGGGGAGAAGATAGAATTAACCATGTGAGGGCGGCATGAGAAGGTTTTTGGCGTGTTTTATTATTTTATTTTTCTTATTTTCAGGCGCGGCGCCGGCTGTCCCGGCGGATGACCCTGATTTGATATCGCTTGATTTGAAAGGCATGGATATCAGGGACGTCCTGAAGATACTGGCGCAGAAAAGCGGGCTGAACATAGTCGCGGACAGCGACGTTAAAGGTGTGGTTACGCTGTACCTGAAAGACGTCAGCCCCATGGATGCCCTGAACATAGTCGTCACCATAAATAACCTGGGTTACGTGGAGAGCGGTGCCTTGATCAGGGTCATGAGCGACAGGACGTACGAAAGGCTGCACGGCAAAAAATTCGGGAATATCACCAGGACGGAAGTGGTACAGCTCAAATACGCCAATTCTTCAGACGTGGCCAGGGTGCTTGAGGGTATCAGGACCGAGATAGGCAAGGTCATACCCGAGGATGTCTCAAAGACCATCGTGCTTATCGACGTCCCCGACAACATAAAAAAGATGAAGGAGCTTGTCCTGGGCATGGACGTCCCGTTCGTCACGGAGGTGTTTGACCTGGATTACGCGAAGGCGGACGCGTTAAAGGAAAAGATAGGCGGCATACTCTCAAAAGACCTGGGGAGCGTGAGTTTTGACGAGAGGACAAATAAGCTGATCGTGAAAGATACCGCCGCGAAGATGGCGGAGGTAAAACAGCTCGTGTCGGAATTTGACGAAAAGACGCGTGACGTGGTGATAGACGCCAGCATAGTCCAGGTGGCGCTCGCGGACAAGGACAGCTTCGGGATTGACTGGAGTCAGATCGCCAAGATGGGGGATGTGGTCATTAACGCCGAGGCCAGTCTCAATACGGGCCTCGCCGCGCCCGGACCGAATAAGTTAAGCATAGCGACAACAGGCGGCAATTATTCTTCGGTGTTTAATTTTTTGAGCGCTTACGGGAAGACAGAGATACTTTCAAGGCCGAGGATCACGGTGATGGACGGGCATGAGGCGAAGATACTGGTTGGCTCAAAAGAGGTTTACGTTTCAAGCGATGTCACTACCACCACCGGAGGGACTTACCAT
>JBAZOA010000053.1:0-7951 GCA_041648935.1 Candidatus Omnitrophota bacterium
AGCGTGCCGTTCGAGACCAGGACGGTCGCGACAGGGCCCTTGCCTTTCGAGAGCTCGGCCTCGACGACAACCCCCATCGCCGGCCTTTCAGGGTCCGCCTTTAATTCCAGGAGCTCCGCTTCCAATAAAAGCATTTCCAGCAGATTATCTATGCCCTGGCCTGTCTTCGCGGAAACGCCGACCGTGATAGTCTTGCCTCCCCATTCCTCCGGGGTAAGATTTAATTCCGCGAGCTGTTTCTTTATCCTGTCCAGATTTATATTCTGCTTGTCAATCTTGTTTATCGCCACGACTATGGGCACGTTGGCCGCCTTCGCGTGGTCCGCGGCCTCTATTGTCTGCGGCATTATGCCGTCATCCGCCGCCACGACCAGCACCACGACGTCCGTGGCGTTGGCGCCCCTCGCGCGCATCGCGGTAAACGCGGCGTGGCCCGGGGTATCCAAAAACGTGACCTTGCCTTTCGGAAGCGCCACCTCGTAAGCCCCTATGTGCTGGGTGATGCCGCCCGCCTCTTTATCAACAACCCTTGTCTTGCGTATCATGTCGAGAAGCGATGTCTTGCCATGGTCAACGTGGCCCATGAAAGTGACCACGGGCGCCCTATGTCTCAATTTTTTCGGGTCGTCTATCTTTTCATATTCGCTGAAAAACGCCTCTTCCAGGCTTGGCATTTTTTCAATCTGATAACCGTATTCCTCGCATAACTGCTTGGCTATGTCCTCGCTAAGGGCCTGGTTTATGGTCACAAGTATCTTTTTATTCAGAAGGCACTTTATTACGTCGCCGGGCTTTAACTGCAACTGCGCGCTGAGGTCTTTTACGGTTATGGGCAGATTGATCTTTAGCGGCTTTAATTCTTTTTTCTTTTCTTCCTCGACCGCTACCTCCGCCTTTTCTTCTATCTTTATCTCTATTTTCGCGGCCTCTTCGGGCCTTTCTTCCTCTTTTTTCTCCGCTTTCTTGACAGGCGCTGGCTTCACGGCGGATGGCTTTACCTTAGCCGCAACCGGTTTCGCAACGGCCACCGTCTTGGCGGCGACAGGCTTGGCTGCTACTGCCTTGGCAGGCGCCTTGGGAATTTTCTTCTCGGCCTTTTTCGGCTTCAATTCTTCCTTTATGAGAAACACGGTATCGTCGTCAATAGAACTCATGTGGCCCTTGACATCCACCTTGAGGCCGTGAAGTTTTTCTATGAGATCCTTGCTCGTAACACCCAATTCCTTAGCTAATTCATGGACTCTTGTAGCCATTATTCTTTCGCCTCACCTTCTTCTTTATTGGCTGCCTTATCTTCTTCTTTCTTGGCCGCCTCGTCCTCCGCCTTCCTGGCCGCCGCCTCGCCCTCTTCTTTCTTGATTTTTTCTCTTTCTTCCCTGATCTCCTTGTTCTTTTTATCCCTTACCTCGTGGACCTTCTGCTCCATGAGCTCCTTCGCTGACTTTAAAATCTTTTCCGCTGTCTTCTTGCCTACACCTTTTACCGCGATAAGCTCATTTAAATCCAATCTTACAATCTTTCCCAGGGTATCATATCCCGCCTTTTTCAGCGCTTTCTCCGTCTTTGGACCGACACCGTCTATCTCGCTTGCGGACATCTCCTTTACCTGATCTATCTCTGACTTGCTCCTTATGTCTATATTCCAACCGGTAAGTTTGGCGGCCAGACGCACGTTCTGGCCTTTCTTGCCGATTGCCAGGGAAAGCTGATCGTCGGCCACTATGACCTCAGCCCTTTTTTCCGCCTCGGTTGTCTTAACGCTCATTATCTCAGCCGGGCTGAGGCTCGACGAGATAAATTCACCCATGTTATTGCTCCATCGGATTATGTCTATTTTCTCCCCGCCCAATTCCCTTACTATATTCTTGACCCTCTGACCCCTCATGCCTACGCAGGCGCCTACAGGATCAACCTTATCGTCCTTGGAATAAACCGCTATCTTCGAACGGTCACCCGCTTCCCTTGAGACCGACTTTATCTCCACTATGCCTTCGTATATCTCAGGCACCTCCAGCTCAAAGAGCCTTTTTACAAAACCCGGGCTCGCGCGCGAAAGCAGTATCTGAGGTCCTTTCGGCTCTCTTTTTACGTCCACCACCAACGCCTTTATCCTGTCTCCCTGCCTGTATTCTTCCCCGGGAGGCAGTTCCCTCTTTGGCAATACGCCTTCCACCCTGCCCAAATCCACGATTATCATGCCTTTTTCAAACCTATGGACCGCGCCGGACGCGATATCGTTTATCTTCTTCTGATATTCGTCAAACACCACGTCTCTTTCCGCCTCGCGTATCTTCTGTATGATAACCTGCTTGGCTGTCTGCGCCGAGATCCTGCCGAAATCCCCTGAAATCTCATTTCCGTCAGGCCCAATAACCTTAAAATCCCCTGTCTCAGAGTTAAATTCCGCCTTTATATCCTCAATGTGCTTTCCGAGGTTTTTGCGCGCCGCGCTTATGAGCGCCGACTCTATGGCCTTTATGAGAATTTCCTTTTTAATGCCCTTGTCCCGCTCGATACTGTCCAAAACCATCAATAAATTCTGATTCATTTCCACTCCTTATCTTGCTAAGTTGACAAAAGGAGTATTACTCATGTGTCAACTTAGATAACTAAAATGCGACTTCCTGACGCGCCCTCACTATGTTGTCAAACTGTATCTCTAATATACCCTTTTTCTGGGTGCTTACCTTTATGGAATTTTCGAGTATTTCCTCCAATATGCCTATATATTCCTTCTTATCCAAAACAGCCTCTTTCAAGGTAACCCTAACATACCTTCCTTTGGCCCTCTCATAATCCCTTTTTATCTTAAAAGGCCTGTCAATGCCCGGGGAATCCACCTCGAGGCTGTATCTTTCCTGTATAATATCCGCCTGGTCCAAAACCTGGCTTATCTTGTCATTTAAACACGCGCAATCCGCTATCGTGATGCCGCCATCTTTATCCACCAAAAGCCTAAGGACCTTGCCCGCGGCCTCAGGCCTGTATATAATCTCAACCAGCTCCACGCCCTCTTCCTGCAGTGCCGATGTTATAATTTCCCGTATTTTATCTATCATAGACAACAAAAAAAGCGGGCATAATTCACCCACTTTGACTGACTACCCCCTTTCGTAAGGATGGATACAATATACTACCCTTACGAATATGTGTCAAGAAAAATTTACTCTTCGCAAACCTTAGCGAATTTTCCGCGTATTAATTTCCTGATTGCATGGCCTTAAGCTCTCTTCTCTGTATCCCCAGATTACTGGCCAAGCCCGTGTCCGCGGGTATATTATCAGCCTTATTTAATATGAGCGTCTTGTAAGCGCCGTTTTCCAGCTGGATAAGCAGGACAATTTTGTCAGTGGCATTTAAAGCTATTTCCAGAAGATCGCCGCTAGGCATGTCTTTGCCGGTGTCTGCGTTCCGTATTAAAAATCTACCTCTCATGGAACGCAATCTCTCTTCAACGCTCTCTATATCCGCTATCACATCGACCGCTTCCGGCACGAACCGTTTTGCGTAATTCACTAAATCAACCATGTTGTTGCTTGCCAGCGACCGCTCCCCTTTAAAAAATCCGCTAAGACCTTCGGCAAAACCCTTATCATAAAATCCAAGCAGGATCTCAGGACGATTCTTATATAACTCTATCAAATCCATCCCCACCTGACTGCCGTCTAAAACAGGGGTTATGTTCGGCGCGGTGTCCACAAAATCCACGGCGCCGCGGACAAAACCATCGAAATACGGCATAATCACATAACCTTTATCGTTATCCGCTTTTTCGCACACAAAGACACAGCCCGCCCTGGCTAAGGATTTTAAAGAGGCTTCGTTAAAATTGACGCTTATGCCCATATCTTCCCGTATGCGATTTTCTGTAGCCGCGCCGACCTTAAACGATATATCGTTGAAACGCAATCCTCCCAAATTCACCACCACGTCTGAAGTCCCAGGCAACGCGTAGACCCACTTGCCCGGAGACATCTCCTGTGTAAGCGTATGTAATTTACGATCCTTGCCCATCCAGATCAAAATCTGGAGACCCTTGCCTTCTGTCACAAACTTCACGTCCACGCTATTCCCCTGATAATGACCTCCGGTCTGCTGATATTGTTCTGAGCCGGGAAAATAAGGGGACCTCTGGGGGAAAAACGTATCATGGATCCTGCCGTCCGTAATGCCATTATCAACAAGCGCTCTTAAATTCGCTGGCGTTGCGATGAAACCGTGATTCATAATATAAAAAACTTCCCCCTCGCGCGCCGCAAACTCGCTTCTATCATGAATCAACGACCCTATAATCACATTTTTAACCGCCGGATAATTAAACGCGTTGGCGCCCCTGAAGAAATAATCCGGGCTCCCGACATCTAAATAGCTTTCCCCATGCTCGCTTCTCATGCCGCCGTCTGGGTTAAATCTTACGCCGGCAACTCTTTGCCCGGAAACAAAATCAACAAAAGACTGCTGAGCATGAGCAAGGATCTGATTACTGCCAAGGGTAGCGGCTGGTACCGTGGCCTTGCATAATTTCCCTTCGCCCGTTATCTCATACTCACCCAACACCGCCGGTATCATAACGGTATCCCCTTTTGCCAAGCGCAAACTCTGCTGTCCAGCCCTGATCTCCACTTCGCCGTCTAACACTAAAAACGTATCAGCGCTGTGCGCCCTCGGGCTTTTATAATTCTGACCGTTCCTGGCTGTTATGAAACTCACAACAAATTCTTTTGAAGGAGTGCGGTACACTGATTCCGCATCAAAAAAAGCATTCTCCGAAGTCAAAATTTGCGGCTTACCATCATTAAAAGTAAGGACATTGATAAGTTCCGGCGCATCCACGTATTTAGGCGTAAGCCCGCCTCTCAATACATTATCCGAATTCGCCATGCATTCCATGCCTGTACCTTGCAAATAAGCATGAAGCTCTCCGGCATCAAGATACATGCCATCGCTTGGATTAAGATGTACCAAATTTAACAAATAAATAGAAAAAATACCTCTGTCAGCATGACCATCCGAGGTATACTGCTTATCTGCCTTTAAAACCCAATATTCGCGCTGATCCTTATCAAAGGACCCGGTCTTAAGCCTGGAGATCAATGGATTCAAAATAACATCCACCTCATCCTGCCCCATTGTCATGATTTTGACATAAAGCTCTCTTAAAAGCTCCCTGCGGCCTTCCTGAGTCAAATTTACGGCCTTCAACCTGGTCATAAACACGGAAGGCATGAGCATTCTGAATTCTTCCGTATTTTCCAGTGTCTCAGCTATTTCAGCCAGAGGCCTAAATCCATTCAACGCGTAAAAATCAGTTAAAGCGACTATCAATTCTGGTTTATGATTGCTGTCTTTATAATTACGGTTAGAGGCGCCTATCGGTATCCCAGCTTCATTTTCCTTTCTATAACCTTCAGCCGCCTGATTTTTATCAGGATGCGCCTGTATAGACAACATATCCCCGGCGGATAAAACTTTCAACAGATAAGGAAGTTGATTTCCGATACCCCCCTGCCCCAGGATTTCCTCTGCCGCGCCGCTGATCAATTTATCCAAAGAAATAACGCTATTACCTATGTTCGCCTGAGCGGGCGCTTTAGGATGAGCTCCTATCCAAAGCTCCGCGTAAGGCTTTCCTCCGCTATTATCCACACCAAGAAGCGCGGGTATAAAATCTCTATTGCCCCATTCATAATGCTGGACCTGACAGTTTATCTTCAACAATGAGGGATTTGCCTTAAAGGTATCGATTAACTTTAAATCTGAGTTCGAGGCCAGCGTCTCCTTGTCCCTTATCTGCCTGATAAAACCATCTATCTCGTCAAAGGTCTTTTTGTCGTCTTTCGCGAAACCCACCAATCCTTCCCGGTAAACCTTCTCCTGGATCGCGTTTATGTCTATACTCAAAGAGATCAACTTACTCAATACCTCTTCGTGCGCCGTGTAATACGGCGTCTCGACATTCCCGTCAAAGGGGGCGTCTTCCGCCATGATATCAACCACGTTCGGCGGGGCGGTATTGACCGTGCCATTGAGCCGCAATGGTCCGGCGTAATGAGGGTTAGCCGTATATTCTCCTTTTACTTTTACGCCTGTGGAACCCCAGTATATCTGCTGTATAGGTATGTTGCGCCTGCCGGCAAAATCTATCCAATCCTGATTCTGCAGAAATTCTCTTTCAAAATGCCTGTAAATATTTCCTATGGCGTAAGCGAGGCCGGACTGCATTTTATATTCCGGGGCGGTCTCCTCGAGCAGAGGATCTATCTCCCTGTCCGTCCTGCTCACGAAATCAGACGCGACAGACACGCCGTAAGGGCCTTGTTTAGTAAAAATACTTGTCATCCTGGCTTGTTTATACGCGGCCGCTACTTCTTTATACTGATCCAGAGTGGCTATCAGCGTCCAATTGATATTTATCCCGTGCCTCGCTATCGCCCTCTTGCCCGCCTCTATGCCCACGTGGGTGGCAGGGACCTTTATGAAAAAATTATGAAGACCGCCTGATTTTTCCGTGATGAGGGTATCAAGCCTTATTAACTCATCCAGGGCAACCCCTACCTGCCTTTCGAATTCCACAGTGTCTTTTTCGCTGGTCAAATCAGGGTCAGACGTGAAATGAGGCCTGAACTCATAACTGACATAACCATGAAGATACCCTGATCCCTCGCCCACTTTATACGTATCAAAAAGCTGCATGGTAGGCACGACCAGATGCTCTATGAACAGGTTATCGTATATCTGCTGGGTTGTCATGCCCTGCCTGACCATTTCCTCTATAAGAGGCAGCCATTCTTTATTCTTATTGACCATCAGGTCCCACACGCCGGCGTTGGACGTGGGATTAGTGGTGGTATCCCTTACTATGCCGGCCTTTATCTGTGACTCCAATTGCCCTGACTGCAGCATCAAGGGAGTTATGAAGTCCTTTGAAAGCGTATGCCCCTGTTCGGCCAGAGAGGCGAAGACAAGCCCTGAATTGGAAGCGAGGGTGCCTTGATCAATAACAGCGAAATCAGGATTCATCTCAAACGCCGCCCAAATATCAAAATTCTTAGCGGCTACTTTATCGCCTCCTGCCTGCCATTTATGATCCTCATACCAGACCGCGGTGCTGTCACGAAAAACAGGTTTCCCTGTCGCGGCATCTATCTTCCAGAAAGGTCCATGCTCATCCCCTCTTCCTATGATATAGCTATCTCCGTTTTCATCCACCATCCCGCCATTGCCGGTCCCGTTGAAAAGACCCAAATGCACTTCGCAATATGTCGGCGCCGCCGTGGTCGGGGCAATCTCGTGCTTATGCATCCCGCAATCAACGCCTTCGCCCGCCGCCCAGAACTGCACATAACATACTTCCTTGCCTGAGCTATCAACCACCCGAAACGCCCTCATGTTATAAAATGGCGATCCGGAGAAAACATCTCTGCCCCAATCCAGCTCATCCACCCTTCTCCATGGTAAATTATCCTGCATGACACCCTGCATTTCCATTGAACCAGCTCTCATGCTATTGACCGAAACCGGGGTGCCTGCTGTCTTTACCATGACAAAAACCATCGCTCCGTCTTTGCCGGCATCTATGTAATCTCTTGTAACTAATGTATTTCTTACTGTTTTTGGCGCGGCAAATGGACCACGATTGATATTAGATAAATCCCCCCTCAAAACCTTCACGTAATTGGTACCCGCATCCTGATTCAAACGCAGGCTCGCGCCGGGCGCCAGTTGCGCAAACTGCATCGTGAATCCAGCCATCTGCCAAACAGGCGATCTGATTACGGCCAATTTATCCGGAGAATCAAACCGTATCTCGACACCGCCGCGCTCACAGACACTTATGCGCGTATTCGAGGCCAGCGTCTCCTTGTCCCTTATCTGCCTGATAAAACCATCTATCTCGTCAAAGGTCTTTTTGTCGTCTTTCGCGAAACCCACCAATCCTTCCCGGTAAACC
>JBAZOA010000054.1:0-7915 GCA_041648935.1 Candidatus Omnitrophota bacterium
TTCAAGGGGAAGATGATGGCCGCAGAGCGGAAAACATCGGGGAGGTAAAATGAAGAAGACGTGGTCTGTTCCTGAGTTGATTGTGCTGGCAAAAGGCGGCGCTGGAGAAGCCGTGCTGGTCGCCTGTAAAGGTTATCTTCATCCCACAGGTCCTAATATCCAAGTGCATGAATGTGTCAATCAGTGGACGGAAGCAACCGGGTGCGCCGGGGGGTGTTCCTCTTGGGCCGGTTCATGACGACAGCATGACTCGCTTTTTATCAGAAACCCCTATTTCGAAGTTTCCTTTGTGGGACAAGATGCGGGATAATAAAAGGCTCCTGTCTTTCGATCTGGAGCTTACCGCCCGCTGTAATAATAATTGTCGTCATTGCTATATCAATCTCCCCGCCGATGACAGGAAGGCGATGGAAAAGGAGTTGACCCTGCCGGAAATTAACAGCATAGCCGATCAGTCTGTTTCTTTGGGGGCAATATGGTGTCTTGTTACCGGAGGGGAACCTCTCTTAAGAAAAGATTTTTTTGATATATACCTGTGCCTTAAGAAAAAAGGCCTTTTGGTATCAGTCTTTACCAACGCGACGCTAATCAACGAGAGTCATGTTGAGTTTTTTAAACGATATCCTCCGAGAGATATTGAGGTGACGGTTTACGGGGCCACAAAAAGGACTTATGAGGGCGTGACCAGGAAAAAAGGTTCCTTCGGGGCGTTCACGCGCGGGCTGGATCTTTTGCTTCGGAATGGGATAAAGGTCCGCTTTAAGGCAATGGCCCTGCGCTCCAACCTTTCCGAACTGCCGGAGATCAGCCGCTTCTGCAGGGAAAGGACCAAGGATTATTTCCGGTTCGATCCGTTTTTGCACCTTCGTCTCGACGGCGACAAGGCGAGGAACGAGGAGATAAGATCCGAGAGGCTGACGCCCGGGGAGATTGCGGCCATAGAACAGGCTGATCCTGATCGTTTTCAGGCGCTGGAGAAAAACTGCGATAAGCTCATTGTCCCGGATTTTTCCCGCGCTGATTGCAATCATCTTTTTCACTGCGGCGCGGGAAACAGCGGTTTTACCGTCAGCCATGACGGCCTGTTCAGGCTATGCTCGTCGTTAACTCATCCGGCCTGTGTTTGTGATATTAGAAAAGGCGGTCTTTCCTGGGCGCGGGATGATCTCGTCCCCAGGGTGAGGTCCATGCGCTCAGACAGGGAGAGTTTTCTTAAGAGGTGCAGGGTCTGTCCTATAATAAATCTCTGCTCCTGGTGTCCCGCGCATTCGTATCTGGAAAACGGGGAATTGGATAAACCGGTGGATTATTTTTGTGACGTGGCCCACGCCCGCGCGAGATTATTATCCGCTTCAATATAACCGATTTTATGATATCAATCATAGTGGTGAATTACGGCAGGAAAGATTTATTGAGAGAATGCCTGGATTCCGCGCGGGCCCAGAGTTTAAGGGACATGGAGATGATAGTGGTAGATAACGCCTCCGTGGATGGGAGCGCGGAGATGGTCATGGCGCGGTATCCCGAAGTGAGATTAATACGGAATACGCGGAATTCGCTTTTTTGCGAGGCGCAGAATCAAGGGATAGAGGCGTCGAGGGGGGATTTTATATTGTGTCTTAACAGTGATTGCGCGCTGGATAAGGATTATTTGAAAGACGCGGCGGCCGCGTTCGGCATAGACGAGAAGATAGGCATGGTGAGCGGTAAGATTTTAAGGCCGGATAAAAAGACAATCGATTCGACCGGGTTATTCTTAGGCAGGGACAGGAAGGCGGTCGAGAGGGGTTACGGCAAAGAAGACAGGGGTCAATACGACGCGCCGGGATATGTCTTTGGCGTGAGCGGGGCCTGCGCGTTTTTCAGGAGGGCCGCGCTCACCGACGTAAAAGATAGGTATGGTTATTTTGACAGGAGGTTCGGCATGTATTATGAGGACCTGGATCTGTGCTGGAGGGCCCGAAAGAGAGGGTGGAGGGCGTATTACGAGCCGAAGGCGTTGGCCTATCACGCCAGGAGCGGCGCGTCAGCCGCGCGCGCGGATAAAGCCCTGCTCCGGATGTATGTTTTTAACAGATACAGGTGCATGCGCAAAAACGATTCATTATCGGGCGTATTGTTCAATCTGCCCTTTATCCTGTTATATGACCTTAAGATGTGGCCTTACTTTCTTTTCAGGCAACTCGGCCCCTCGGCAGGGTCAGGGCCAAGTTGTTAAGAAATTTACTTGACCGCGGAAACAGCGCATAGTATAATCTCATTCTGGAGGTGCAACGTGGCTTTAGTAAAGGATAAAAAGCTGGAAGTAATCAAGGGTGTCGCTGAGCACGAAAAGGATACGGGTTCCTGCAATGTGCAGATAGCGCTGTTGACCGAGAGGATCAACGGCTTGACCGAGCATTTCAAGTCGCACAAAAAGGACTTTAATTCCAGGGTAGGGCTCTTGCGTTTGGTAGGTCAGAGAAAAAGGCTGCTGGATTATCTGAAGAGAGAGAATCCTGACAAATACCGCAAACTCGTTGATAAGTTAAATTTGAAAAAATAATGGAAGGCGGATTTAACGACCTGTTTTCGCAGGGTGTTTTAGGATCAGGGAAAAAGGGTCTGTAAGTCCGCCTTTTACGTATCAGGGCAACTATAAAGCACATAAAGGAGATATATGCTAAACAAGGTTGAAAGAAAGATAGGCAGGATCAATTTAAGCATGGAAACAGGGAGGATGGCGAAACAGGCGGACGGCGCGGTCTTTGTCCAATATGGCGGGACAGCGGTGCTTGTAACGGCTGTCTGCTCAAAAAACCTCAGGGAAGACCTGGATTTTTTCCCTCTCACGGTCGAATACCAGGAAAAGACGTACGCCGCGGGCAAGATCCCCGGCGGTTATTTCAAGCGGGAGGGGAAGCCTACCGAGAAAGAGATACTCACGTCAAGGCTCATTGACAGGCCCATAAGGCCTCTTTTTCCGGAGGGGTTCATGAACGAGACGCAGATAATCGCGACAGTGCTTTCAAGCGACGGGGAAAATGATTCCGACATACCGGCTATAATAGGCGCTTCGTGTGCGCTCACGATCTCGGATATCCCGTTTCTCGGGCCGATAGGCGCGGTGAAGATAGGTTTGGTGGACGATGGTTTCGTGATAAACCCGACTTTTAAGGAATTGGAGAACAGTAAGTTGAACTTAGTCGCGGTGGGCGTCAAGGATAAGATCATAATGCTGGAGGCCGGAGCGAACGAGATATCCGAAGAAAAGATGCTGGAGGCCATAAAATTAGCCGGGGAATATATAAAAGAATCGATTGAACTGCAGGAAGACCTGCGCAAGGCCTGCGGCAGGGAAAAATTCAAGCCGGAGCTGAAGATCATACCGGACGGCCTTTATAAAAAAGTGAGAGGGTTGTCCATTTCTGAATTCCAGAAGATACACCTGCTGCCAGCTAAAGAACAAAGGGAAGAGGCCGTCAGCGTGATGACCAAGGGCGTGGTGGAAAAATTACAGGCCGAAGACGGGGAATTGAGCGAGGCGGACATAAAGATGGCGCTTATGAAGGTGGAGGAAGAAGAGGTCAGGAGATATGTCTTAGAAGAGAAGAAAAGGGTGGACGGCAGAAAATTCGATGAGATAAGGCCGATAAGCTGCGAGGTCGGGGTCCTGCCGAGGACCCACGGTTCAGGATTATTCACGAGAGGCCAGACGCAGAGCCTCGCGACGACCACTCTCGGGACGAGCGACGACGAGCAGCGCTTTGATTCCCTGGAAGGCGAAAAGAAAAAGAGTTTCATGCTGCATTATAATTTTCCCCCCTTCAGCGTCGGCGAGATCAAGCCGATGAGGGGGCCGGGCAGGAGAGACATAGGCCATGGCGCGCTGGCGGAGAGGGCGCTTAGGGCCATGATGCCTTCGGCTGACGAGTTTCCTTATACCGTGAGGGTGGTATCCGAGATATTGGAGTCTAATGGCTCGAGCAGTATGGCCACGGTATGCGCCGGAACGCTGGCCCTGATGGACGCTGGCGTGCCGATCAAGAGGCCTGTTTCCGGGATAGCCATGGGGCTTGTGAAGCGGGATGATAAAGAAGTGATACTTACCGACATCGCCGGTGTGGAGGACCATTTCGGGGACATGGATTTCAAGGTCACCGGCACCGAGGCCGGTATCACCGCGCTTCAAATGGACCTGAAGATAGGCGGCATAGGCGTTGACCTCATAAAAAAGATAATGGAGCAGGCCGGGCCGGCCAGGGAATTTATCATGAAAAAGATGCTCGCTGTCCTGGATTCGCCGAGAAAGACCCTGTCCGAGTACGCGCCGAAGATAATCTCTTTCAGCATAGACAAGGAAAAGATAGGCGAGCTGATAGGCCCGGGCGGCAAGGTGATAAAAAAAATAATACAGGAGACAGGCGCCACCATAGAGGTCAATGATGAGGGCAGGGTTTCGGTGGCTTCCGAAAACGAGACGGCCGCTAACCGGGCCATAGAAATGATAAAAGGCATTGTGGGAGAGCTTGAGGTCGGGGCGATTTACGAGGGGACCGTGAGGCGCATAATGAACTTCGGCGCCTTTTGCGAGATATTCCCGGGAAAAGAAGGATTGGTACACGTGTCTGAGCTTTCGAGCAAGTTCGTGAAAAACGTGGAAGACGTGGTGAAGATAGGCGACAAGGTCAAGGTGAAGCTCATCAAGATAGATGAGATGGGCAGGCTTAATTTCAGCATGAAGCAGGTAGAGGAGTGAGTTTTTTTGAAGCCGTGATTTCCGGCATAGTGCAGGGCGCGGCGGAATTTCTGCCGATATCGAGCTCGGGCCATCTGGTGATACTCCACAGGTTGATAGGTATCGGCGAGCCGCAGATCGGTTTTGACATATTTCTGCATTTAGGCACGCTCCTCGCCATATTCATAGTATTCGGGAAAGACATACTGGAGTGTTTCACTTCTAAAAAGAGGATTGGGTTTCTCGTCATAGCGGGAAGTGTCGTGACGGTCGCGTGGGTGCTGGTCTTTGGGAAAGGCATAGAGGCGTCTTTCGGCAATCCCAAGACAGTAGGCGCGATGTTCATAGTCACCGGCGCCTGGCTTATCTTGGGCAGTTTTGTCAGGTTCGGGACAGAGGGGTTGACCGGATTGAAGGCCGTGCTGATAGGCCTTGCGCAGGGCATAGCGGTCATGCCGGGCATATCACGGAGCGGGGCGACGATCTCGACAGGGTTATTCTTGGGCCTCAGCGGCGATATGGCGGCGAGGTTCTCGTTTTTATTGTCAATACCGGCCGTGATCGGGGCGGTTTTATTCAAGGTCAGGGACGGCGGCGCCGGGTTCGGCGGGTTCAGCGGATATTACATAGCGGGTTTCGCCGCGGCTTTGGTGACAGGCGTTTTTTCCTTAAAACTGCTGTTGAGGATGCTGGCCAAGAGCAGGTTTCACTGGTTCGGGATTTATTGTATCTTGCTGGGAATATCCGTACTGTTATTCTTATAGACCCAAAAAATTTCGGGATAAAAGACAATAATGGGCAAGGATAAAAAGGATTTTATAGTTTCTTTCGGGTTTTTCGGCCTGGCCTTGATGCTTTTGGCCGCGATGATTTCTTACTCTCCTTACGACATCGCCTTTGAGACCTCCAGCCCAAATATTCATACTCATAATTATATAGGCATCGTGGGCGCGTATACCGCGTGGGCGATATTTAAATTAATCGGCCTCGCGGGATTTTTTCTGCCGCTTCTTTTGACTGTGTGGGGCATAGGTATCCTCGCTGAAAAACTGAGCCGGAGGATGGTATTGAGGCTGGCGGGGGTGGCGCTTTTATTCTGTTCCAGCTCGGCGTTTTTCGGTCTGACAGCGGCCCATGATTTCGTGTCAATGATGGCGAGGGGCGGCATGCTCGGATTTTTCCTGTCAAAGGTCCTCGTGGATTATTTCGGCCTGATAGGCGGATACATCGTTACTATTACCTTGAGCGCCTTGTCCATTTTATTGGCCACGGAATTTTTGATCCTCCCGATATCCTCGATTTTATTTATCAGGATAATGAATATCTTCGACAGGATTACAAGGAGAAAAAGGGGTCCCGCCGCGGCTGAGGCGCGCAGGGAGAGAAGGGCCGCGCCTGACGAAGGTCCGAGATTGAGGCCGGCGGCGAGAATAGATAAGAAAGATATCTTGGGTCTTCAGTCACAGGGTCATCAGGAAGAAAAGATAGAAGAAAGGCCGAAGATACGGATCATGCCGAAGGCTGAGCAGAAACCGGCGGCAAAGCCGAAGTCCGCGCCAATGAAGATAGAGCCGAGGGTCGTGGGTGATTATAAGATGCCGACCCTGGATTTATTGAGTTCGCCCCCGCCTGAGTCAGAGAGGATGCTGGGCGAGGATTTGCAGGAAAGCGCCAGGATATTGGAAGACACCCTGAGGGATTTTGGTATCGAGTCAAGGGTCGTGGATATAAGCAAAGGACCTGTCATCACGCGGTACGAATTACAGCCGGCGCCAGGCGTAAAGGTAAACAGGATCACGGCCCTCAGTGATGATATTGCCCTTACAATGAAGGCAACCACTGTCAGGATAGTGGCCCCTATCCCGGGAAAATCCTGCGTAGGGATAGAAGTCCCGAATCAAAGCAGTTCTTTGGTCTTTCTGAAAGAAATATTGGAGTCCAGGGAATATCAGCAGATGGCCGGTTCGTCGAAGCTCGCCATGGCCCTTGGAAAGGATATATCCGGCAAGTGCGTCGTGACCGATCTTGGCGACATGCCGCATCTTTTGATAGCGGGCACCACAGGTTCAGGCAAGACGGTATGCGTGAATTCATTGATAATGAGCATGGTTTATAACGCCGCGCCGGATGAGCTGAAATTCATAATGGTGGACCCAAAGATGGTGGAGCTGGCCGTATATAACGGCCTGCCGCATCTGTTGTGCCCCGTGGTGACTGACGCGAAAAAGGCTTCAGGCGCGCTTAGCTGGTTAGTGAGCGAGATGGAGTCCAGGTACAGGATGCTGGCGAAGATAACAGCCAGGAACATAGAGGCGTTTAACCAGAAATCAGCGGAGAAACTGCCGTACATAGTCGTGATAATAGACGAGCTGGCTGATTTGATGATGGTCGCGCAGGAAGACATAGAAAACGCCATAACGCGTCTGGCGCAGTTATCAAGGGCTGTTGGGATACACATAATACTCGCGACACAGAGGCCTTCTGTGGATGTGGTGACAGGCGTCATAAAGGCGAATTTTCCCGCGAGGATCTCGTTTAAGGTCGCGTCAAAGGTGGATTCCAGGACTGTTTTGGACATGAACGGGGCCGATAAGCTGCTGGGAAAAGGCGACATGCTTTTTCTGGAGCCGGGCAACGCGAAGCCGATAAGGGCGCAGGGCACGCTCCTGACAGATCCTGAGATAGAAAAGGTCGTTAATTTCGTGAAGCAGCAGCAGGAGCCGGTTTATGACAGCGAGATACTCGAACAGCAGAAAAAAAGCATGACCTCCAGGGGCGGGTTTGAAAAGGACGAGTTTTTTGACGAGGCGGTGAGGATGGTGCTTGAGACGGGACAGGCGTCAGTGTCGATGCTCCAGCGCCGCCTGAGGCTGGGTTACACAAGGGCCGCCCGCCTGATAGATACCATGGAAGAAGAAGGCATAATAGGGCCTTTCAGGGGCAGTAAGCCGAGGGAGATTTTAATACAGGAATATCAATCGAAAGAAGAAACCGCCAGGGAAGAATCGTCCGAAGAAACTGTATAATATGACGGGATCAATAGGCGAAATATTAAAAAAAGCCAGAGAGTCCAAGAATCTTACCATTCAATACGTGTCTGAAAAGACGCGCATGCCGAAAAACATAATTTCAGGGATAGAAGAAGACAGTTTGGGCGGGTCGTATTCGCCTTTTTACGTGAAGGGTTTTTTGAAGACA